>JBMFXK010000099.1:0-8526 GCA_049964315.1 Clostridia bacterium
GGCTGCAATAGCGGCACCCCCAACGGCCGCCCCCAGCGCCTCGGCCAACTGATACGTCACGGAATAGAGCCCATTGGCGGCCGGAAGGTCGCCATCCGCCACCAGACGGGGAACCAGCACACCTTCGGCGGGGCTGAACAGTGAGCCGCCCAAGCTGTTGATCCCGAGCAGGATAATGATGGCGGCAATGAGCGCCCCGTGGATGTAGAGCGCCGCCACGCCGAGCCCGAGAGCCAGTCCTCGCAGCACGTCCGTCCACAGCATCAGACGCCCCGGATCGTACCGATCCACAATCACTCCGCCGAAGACGGCCAGCGATGACGGGATCATCATGGCGAGGCCCGCTATGGAGAGCAAGAAAGGGGAGCGGAGCTGGATCTCCCACAGCCCCATCACGAGGAAGACAGCTGTGCCGAGCTGCGAGAGCAGCTGACCGATCCACAGCCAGCGAAATCCTTCATACTTCGAGATGACCCGCATGCGCGCCCAACCTCTCCCGTCACACCCGCGCGACCGTCGCGTCTCCCGGCCGATCGCAGGTCCGACACATGGCGTCCTCGCATCCCCATCCAAGGTAGGGGCACCGGCGGTTCCGGGGCATTGGCCTGCGGGACAGTCTTAGGTAGCGTGGGAGTTAAGAGAAGGAGTTTCACCCGCAGCGTGCTCTTGGGAACAGCCGGGATGGCGCGGGCTCATACGCCGGGCCGCCTCCAACAACTCCAGGTCGAGGTGTACGAGAGGACGCCTGGCCGCTTCGTGCAACGCGAGTCCGCGGCACGGATACGCTGCACCTCTTTCGCCCACCGGTCTATCTCGATCGCGCCCTGCGCCCGGATGCGGAAGTCGAACAGCAGCGAGTGCGAAATAGGATAGAGGCCGTCGCCGATAGGTCCGAGCGGGTGGTCTGCCAGCCCGGCAGACAGCATGGAGCGGGCGAGACATATCTGCCGGGACAGCCCGTGCGCCGCCGCCCGGCGGTCACGCCCGCCCTGGAGACGCATCCCCGGATCCGCCACCCAGTCCTCGAGCGTAGCGACGGACGTGGTGCCCAGAAACGCGGCCGGGGCAGAAGAGGCCGTGGGGCAGCGAACCCGCCGCCGGCCAGGCGTGTCTTCATCCGATGTCGGCTTTCAGAAACGACTGGCGCCATCGACCTGGTACACCTTCAAGACGGCCCGGCGCCCATCAGTCAGCGCGAATCCGGAGACAATCCCGACCGACGTCCGATAAAACAGCACCGCGACCGAGCAGGAACCGAGGCGCTCCTGAACGGACGACTCGATCCGGCCGGCCAGCGTGGGCGGGTCTCCGGCGCCGCACGCGGCAGCCTCCAAGGGTGCTTCCCGGTTGTCCAAGATGTTCTGCGCTAGCAGCCCCGGCAGAGGCGTCGCACTTCCTATTCATAGTCACATTCATAGTCAGCCGGCAGTCGTGAAGGCAAGTGCGGCGGGCCCGCCCCGCCCGGCTCGTTATCGCCCCGCCCCAGCGCGACGCGCACGCCGTCCCCAGGACTCATCGCCGGACATGGCTCCCTGCCAGGGGCCATCCCGCTCCCTGCACAGCGCAAATGCCTGCAATGGCGGCGCGGACTGCACACACTAGATCGGTGCCGCCACGCGGGGTCCCGGTCCACGTACGCCTTTATCTCGGTCCAGGTTCGGCCCATTGCGCGCCTGGGTCCAGCTGCGGGGCGTGGAACCTGTCCCCGGATACCGCGTCACAGAACACGGTGATGGGGATGTCCCGTGCGGATCGGAGAAACCCGGCCGCTGTTTCCGCGATCGCATCCACCTGGTAAGCCCAGCGCCCCTCCACCCGACCCAGGGTGACGCGGGTCACAGACACCCGCGCCACGGCCGTCGCGCTATCGAGGACGGAAGTCGGTGCGTGTTCCACCAGCGCAATTACCTCGCGGTGACTCAGGCGGCTGCTTGGCGGACCCTGAAAAGCGATGGCGTCGGGCAGATCCTCCCATCCCGCCTGCCAGGTGTGGTCATCCACCACGAACAGCGCCACGCCCACGGATCGGGCCAGGGCGTGGGCGGGTTCGGTAAACACTGAGGGCGTGGCCACGCAGGCGCGGCGTGCGTGGTAGTAGCCTTGAGCCCCGTACACTTCCTGCACCGCACCAATGCCTACCGGCCCCTCACGCACCTTGCACTGAACCGCCCAGGTGGGAACCCCGATGCGCACATCGGCGTAGAGCAGCAGATCAGCGCCAAAGTCTCCCGCTCCGGCCACCCGGTCCTGCGGCTCCGGCCTGCGCACATGATAGCCGCGTAGCAGGGCCAGGGAGGCCACATATGCTTCGTACCATTCCCACCGGTCGCCTGGCCAGCGTGCGGCGCCGCTTCCGATTGTCATAGGCCCACTCCTCGTCGCCAGCGACGCTCCGCGCGCAGCCCGTACGATGATTGTCGTCATCTCGGCTCGTTTACGGCAGTTCTCCGAGGAAGGCACGACCGGGCCGCCAGGTTCAGCTTTCTTACGACTGCCAGCCGAGGCATAAAGACGGAGCGCGTCCGGGATCGTAAGTACACGGAGAATCTCAATCTCCCCGCCTCCCTTCCTCGTCGCGGGAGTGCGTCGCCGACCCAAACCATATCGGGCGGCGTTGCAGCCCGCCGAAGAGACCTCACGTATGCGAACCGATGCGCGTGGCGGTTTCGTGGCGAAAACGGCGCCGGCGGTGATGGCCCTCCGCGGTACCGAGCACTCGGTCCGGGCTGCCCCGTGACCGGCGCTCGACCGCCGGGGCGGCCTGTGGGAAAGCGACGTGTCCCTCCATCGACCACGGGTGCTGGCGTGCTCGTGGACGGGGTTATTCACGATCCGACGACCCTCCACAGCCGCGCCCTACTTCCAAGAGAGCGCGTTCCCATCCACAAAGGCCTGTACGACATTGAAGGCGCCCCAGCCCGCCACCTGTTTGGACACCGCGGACAAGATCTTAGGGGTGGGGGCGAACAGGACCGGCAGCTGCTGGAACGTATAGACCTGATATTGGTCGAAGACCCGTTTGACCGAGGCCGGGCTGCCGGGCTGCAGCGTCTTGGCCACCAGCTCGGTTTCCCGGGGGTTGTTGTAGGCGCCTACATTGAATCCGCCTGGGCCGTTGAAGAGGCCGTCTCCGGTGGGATAGTAATCTGGCGCATATATCCACCCGCCACCCCCGGCCAGTGACCATTTGCTGCTCTCCTGCGGATTGCCAACGATACCGCCGAAGGTGTCGCCCCCGACGCCCTTCAAGGTGACGTTAATGCCCTCATTCGCCCAGTCCGCCTTCATGAGTTCCAACTCATCGGTAGTGGACGGAGTTCCCGTCGCGAACAGGACCGTGAACGCCAGCACCTGCCCGTTCTTCTCCATGACCCCGCTGGCGTTTGGACGCCAGCCATGGGATTCAAGAAGGACCTTGCCTTTCGCGGGATCGAAGGGGTAGAGGTTCCCCATCGCCTTGTCATAGTACGCGTCGTCGAGGGTTGGCGCCGGCCCGTAACTGGGCTGAGCCTGACCGTCGAAGATCTTGGCGGCGATGCCGCTCTGGTCGATGCCGTACTGGAGCGCCTGCCGGATGTAGAGTTGCGACAGGAGATTTTCCTGCGGCGCATTCTTGGCGAAATTCACCTGGATTTCACTGTAGGCAAAGAGCGGGGCACTGTGAATCACATCATTCGTGAGCTGGCCGCGCGAGCCCCACAGGGACAGGTCGTAGGGGGCAACCTGCACGGTGTTCTTCTTCAAAGCCGCAAAAATGCTCGCGTAGGACGTTTCGTAGTCGTACACAAGAGTTTTAATGCGCGGCTTCGGCGTGCCTGAGAAGTGCGGGTTGGCGACAAACTCCCAGTACTGGTCGGTCACGGCCTTCTTCAAGATGTAGGGGCCGTCCTGAACCTTGTAAACGGGATTGAACGGCGCATTGCCGATGGACTTAATCCACTGGAGTTCTTGCGTCATGTTGCTGTATCGATCCCAGACGGTTTTCGGGATCGGGTTTAACAGGGCAACGCCGTTGAGTTCGAACCAGTTCGCATTGACGGGCTGGGTGGTGTTAATCACGACGGTCTCCTGATTGAGGGCCCGCACGGACTTCCACAGCGTTGGCATGCCGCCCTCGCCCGCGAAGCAGAACGGCAGCGGGGAATTGGCCTGGGATGCAGCAGCCTCGAGCTGAAAGTCGTACACGACGTCGGCCGCCGTGACCGGCTGCCCGTTGGACCACTTCCAGACCGGGTTCAAGTGCACGACATACTGGGTGCCGGCCGCGTTATGGGTGATGGACTGCGCAATGGATTGGCTCCAGGCAATCTGATCCCGGCTATTGGTCAGGATGAGTGGCAGAAACTGCCAGGGCTCGACGGTGCCGTCGGTGACCATCCCTCCGGACACGGTTCCACAGGAGGTGGTGGGAACCAGAGGCGCCCACCAATTCGGGGAATACTGGGGGTTCAGCGCGATGGTCAGCGCGCTGGGATGGCTTGTAGAGGACACAGGGGCGGCGCCGCACCCGGCGAGGGCCAGGAGGCTCACACCCAGGAGCGCAGCCGACCAAACGCGCCAGGGTCGTGCGCGCTTGGCGATGCGCAGCCACGATGGCCGTTCCATTACGAATCACTCCTTCCCACTTCCCCGAGGGCGCTGCGCCCCCGTCATGCCTCCGAGTCCTGCGTGTGCCAGGCAATCCCGAGGTTCCGGGAGACACTCCCCCCTATCCCCGCCCGGGCGCGGAGTTGATGTTGAGGGCGCCGGTGTACTCGGTGAACTCAACCCGTGAGGGATGCGCCTCGTCATGGTGTACGGTGATGTGCGCGATGGGACCGGTTACGTCCTGGTCGTTGTGGCCGCCCGTGTGCCAGTTGCGGTCGGCGAGCGGGAAGTTCGAGCCCGCCACCTCCAGGCGAATCTGGTGTCCCGGCCCGAAGTAATTGGCTGTCGTCATGCCGGTAATCCGGATCTCGTAGATCCGCCCCGGCTCGACCAGGCTGGGTGTTTTCATGCTGTCTCGGTACCGGAGGCGGAGCCCGCTCCAGGCCACGTTGTACGCCGTGCCATCCGGGTACACGTCGACGAGTTTCACGAATACGTCCGCATCCGGTGCATCCACAGACACGTGAAGCACCACGTCCACATCGCCCGCGACCGCCACCCCATCCTGTAAGGGAGGGGTGGAGTAGACCAGCACGTCGTGCCGCGCCTCCACCGCCCGCTGGTCGCACACGACGGGGTCCTCCCCCAGCCCCCCGCCCAGACTCTGGACAGGATTGTCGGGATCGGCAGCCACGGTATCTGCCGACCGGTGGTCGGCGGGCGAGGCGTCGTGCAGCACACCATCCCCCCAAAGCGTCTGAGCATGCCCCTCGCTCTGCAGATAGAGGGTGCTCGTGCGCGTCTCTGCAAGCGGCCAGCGGTCCCCCGTCAGCCACTGGTTGGCCCCCATCAGGAACACCTGCACCTTCGGCATCGGCGTCCACGCCTCCGCCTCCCCGTTCAGGAAGCGGCGGAACCAGGCCCAGAGGATGTCGTCATACGGGAAGGTGGTGTTGCCCACCGGCCGGTCCCCCAGCATCGCCTGCGGGGCGGCGGCCCGGATCATGGCGCAATGGGAGCTCGCGGCCATGATGAGGTACTGGTCGGGATGATGCTGCTGGAACTCGAACAGCTTCACTGTTTCGTACGCGGCAAAGTCCAGCCACCCATTGATGTTGAGCTGAGGCGTGGCCCCCGTGTGCTCGGCGTGAATCAGCGACACCTCGTCCCAAGCCTCATCCAGCGGCGTAACGTGCATGAACGTGTCATAGCCGGACTTCGGCACGCCCATGCGGGTCAAGATAGTCCCGCTGGGCGGGACGCGGCTGATGCGTCGGTAGGCCGCCCGGTATTCGTCGTCGCGCATTCCCGATGACGTGAACAGGAAATTGCGCATGGCCCGGTCCAGGGCCTCGGGGTCGTCCGTATCGGGCAAGCGGGGCCGGTCTATCGTAGCCGACGGGTGGTACCAGGTCGCCTCATTGCCGATGAGCGGGATGCCATTCTTGTAAAACCCGCCCCCAGATCCGATGCACCCGGGAATGTTGCCCACACCCGCTCCTGCGCTCATGGGAACGCCCGCCTTCAGGGCGGGATGGCCCTGAGCGGCGATGCGAAGCTGGTTCTCGGCCGGCGACGAACAGCCGATGAGACCCACGCTGCCGTTAGACCACTCCTGCTCGGCAATCCACGTCAAGGTGTCGGCACAGTCCTCGGCGCCGCGCGCGATGAGACCGTAAGGGCCGTCGGACCACCCGGTGCCGCGCTCGTTCTGCACGATAACGGTCCAGCCGGCGCCAAAAGCCTTCTTAAACACGTCATAGTCTAGACGGTGCGTCGCGGGGTTCTGATAGGGCGTCCGGACCATGATGACTGGGAACCGTCCCTCTGCGCGCGGACGGACGATCACGGTCGCCAGGCGAACGGCGTCGCGCATGGGGACCATTCGATACTCGACGAGATACCGGCTGCCAGTGGCCCCGAGCGACTCGACAGTCCGCTCAAACGGTGTGGGAGCACCAATATGCAACGGCATCGGATCCCAGTCCCTGGCTCTGTCTTCACCCATCGCACACCTCCGCGCATGGCCTTGGATCATCCTGGGGCCCTCGCGCAACGCCCGATCGGGTCTCGGACGAAGAACGCGGGGAGCCCTTAAGTTGGCAAGTTATGGAACACGGTACCACAAGCGCCACAGGTCCGTCGCGCCCGCGACAGCGGAGATAGGGCTGTGGGATTGCGCGCGTGGGGGATGCGGCGTCCGGTCAGGGCCGCTGGCCGATCCTTCGCGCTGCGGAGGCCGCTCAAGGTCTCCTCTAAGCACACCCGCAAGTTTCCGGAGTCCGTTGATGGCCTCTTCAAACGCGGACCTGATGCGCTCGTATGCACGTTCCGCGTAGGCAATGAACAGCAAAGTCCCTTTGGCCCACCGCAATCCACGCCGGCCCGGTTCTCTACCCCAGGGGTCAGGCTGTCTTCCCCAAATTGACGTGCGCGTCTCCGAACTGCCGCGAGTTTCGGATCAGGCAGACAGCGCGACAAATTTCCTGTGATCCGACTTGTTCCAACGTGCCGCCAATCGGGTGGCACGATATGACCCTGCCACCCGGGGGCTTCCGGGACCTCGACACCCGGCCATGACGCGAAGAGGCGGGCACTTTGGCGCGGAACACCGCCTGACCAGCATGCTCCCGGCGCGGGCGGTCGGCGTCGGTCTGGCCCCCACGGAACGGCGAAATGCTCCAGTAAGCGGACAGACTTGAGGGCTACAAGGATCAGCCAGAGTATCCGATGCCCCATCCAACACCGTATGGGTCTTCCATCTGACCGTGCAGTTCACTCGGGGCCGGCCGGGTACGCCGCGTCCCGTGGGGTGGGATGGAAGCTCAGTACGACCGGACACCACCCCCAGGTAGAGCAGTAGCCTGGATTATCAACCACACCGCCCCCGGCCGCGAGACCTCGGCCCCCCGCGTCGAACGGGAAGCATATGCGCGTGGGCGTGAGGAGGGTCGGGCGCCGATCCTATCTTTATCAGCTGCCTGCAAGACGTAGGCGGATGGAGAGGAGGCAGTGCCTAAACGTCCCCCCGGCGAAGACGCACAATCCTCCAGGGAGAAGCAAGGAGACGCTGCGGACGACGACGGGGCTAGGACCCGCAGACGCCGCTCATCCCCGTTGTCCCCCGTAGCGCCGTCCTCCATCCCCGAGTTTGGCGATCCTACCGCCGTCGGTGGCAGCCGCCCGCTCGCAGAGGGCGGATTTTGGCCCGGCCACCCTGCACAAGCCTCAAGGCATGACAGGCTGAGGAAGAAACTTCGGCACGGGTTTGTGGATGGCTCGGGCCACAGCTCTCAGCACCGTGTAGCCGGGGTCCCGGAGCGCTATGCCGTCCAGTTCCACCATAGGGTCGCAGGAACTGACCACAACGTGTGCCACCAGGTGGCCGGACCCCTTGAGCATAATGGTCGCGTAGTCGTCGTCTGCAGGACAGAAACCGCCCCCGGCCGACACCTGGTCCAGGCGGTTCAACGCCTGGGACAGGGACGCCAAGGCACCCGACGCCGTCAGTCGAACCGTGCCGGCACCGGATCCTGCAAACCACCAGGTGACGCGGGCACTGCTGACGCCCTGCAGCTGGCCCAGCCACGACGGGCGGACAGGAGTCACCACTGCGGTTGCGTAATACTGGACCGCGGTGCCACCCGATTCAGGATGAAAGTTGAGGTACACCGTCAGCGCGTCGGGATTGGTGCCGTCGGGGACATAGTCCCACATCCAGGTGGTCATGCCGGTATTCACGTTCCCACTGGAACCGGACCCAAATCCCTTATAGCCGAGCCGGCCCATGGCGCTCCGGTACCACCGCTCGGTAGCTGCGAGTCCGCGCGGCACCAGCACGGCAGCGGTAGCCTTCCGGCCGTAGTTCCCGCCAAGACCCGGGTCCATGGAGCCGGGCACCCGGATGGAGATAGTCCGGGCTCCCGGAAAACGGGGGAC
>JBMFXK010000100.1:0-8454 GCA_049964315.1 Clostridia bacterium
CCCGCCACCGCAACGACGCGGCCACCACGGTGGGGTCCGATGAGACGCCAGCGAAATGCCTCCAGCATTGGTGTTCCTCCTCGTTCACAACCGACTCGTTCCCTGGCTTCTCGGTTATCAGACCCTCCTCCTGCCGCGGCCGGGCATGTCAGGTCAAGCCTTTTGACCAAGAAGCTTTGACGGCTGGCGGGAAGTCTAGGTAGAATGGCGGGCGACTATAGGGCGATGGAGACCGCCCGGGCTCGGGCCCGAACCGCCGAGAGGCTAATGACTCCTACCAAACCCGCGGGTTTCGGCAGGAGCCATTTTCTATGGGCGGAGCCCGCATACAGGGAGGAAGGCGCGATGCCTGTTGTAGCCCAGGGGCTGCAGGTGCTGTTCGTGCTCGGCTTCGCCCCGCTGCTCAAAGGGTTCATGGACCGGCTGAAGGCCCGGGGCATGCGCCGCGTCGGACCTCCCTTGCTGCAGCCGTACCGACACCTGTGGAAGTGGCTCCACAAGGAAACCATCCGCACCGTGCACACCACAGGCTTCAGCGACGCGGTGCCCGTGCTCTACTTCTGTGCCCCCCTGGTCGTCACACTGCTGATTCCCGTGCTCACCACGTTTCCACTCCCGCTGGCCTTCATGGCTGACATGCTGGGCGGGGGCATGATCCTGGCGGGTGGCGGGCTGCTCCTGCTGTGGGCGGCCCTGGACAGCGCGAGCCCTTACACTGCCCTCGGCGTCAGCCGCATGCGGCTCATCGGAACGCTGGCGGAACCGCTGGTGCTGATGGCCCTGTTTACCGCCGCAGCCATCGGACATTCGACCATTCCCTACGTCGTCAATCAGGCGATGGCAGCCCGGAGCTTCTTCGGGCCGGCCCACGTGCTGCTGCTGACGGCCTGGTTTCTCCTGATCCTGACCGAGGGCGGCCGCCTGCCGGTGGACAATCCCGACTCGGCTCAGGAATTCTCACTGATCGACCCCAACCGCACCTTCGAGTCGAGCGGCGTGGACCTGGCGCTTTACGAGTGGGGCGGCTGGATGAAGATGACCGTGCTTGGCATCATCCTGGTCAACGTGCTGGCCTCGCCCTTCGGCCTGGCCGCCAATCTCTCCCCACCGGCGCTCTTGAGCGCCGTCGTGTTTTCGGCGCTGAAACTCTTGCTCGTGGGCACACTCGTGGTGCTGGTTGAGCTTTCGTTCGCCAAGCTCCGGCTTATGCGCATCTCCGAATACCTCACCTTTGCGGTCGTCCTGGCTGCCCTGGCGGCGGTCGCGGTGGGCCTGTAAGCGGAGGGGTTTTCAGCGCGCCCGCAGGCCCCGAGTGAAAGGAGTGGCCTCATGCCGCACGGCTCATTGGAAAGTCCGCTGTTTGTGGGTGTGACCGGAGCCGGGCTCTCCTGGCTCATGGTGAACCTGCTTGGCATAACCCGGAGTCCCCAGAGCGGCATCGGATGGTATCGGATGATAAGCGCGATGGAGGCGGCGGCGGCCGTGTACGCGGGTTACCGGTTTCACATCCCGGTCTGGGTAGTGCTGGGAGCCATCTGGGCCGTCATCAAGATGTGGTGGGTGCCGGTGGTGCTTCGCCGCGGCCTTCCCGATCTGGCGTACGGCGCGCAGTCACGGGGGACGCCGGGCCTGATCGGAGGTTCACTGGCGCTGGCCGCGGTCGTCACCTGGGCGCTCGGAACGCCGGGGGTTCTTCTCGCGGCGCTCTTGACCCCGTTTTGGATCCTGACCCAGCGTCGGGAGGTCTGGCTGCAGATCCTGCTCCTGTTGGAAGCGGAACTGGTGCTCGGCTTCACCGCCATCGCCGTCGGCCACGGGGCCGGCCTGGCGGACTTCCTCGCGGCCGCGGAGCTCCTGGCTCTGGCCGTGCTCCTGGCCTGGCTGCATGTGCGAGGAAGTCAAGACACCGTACCCGTACCCACCAGCCACGACCTGCAGGAACTCCGGGGGTGACGGTATGGACCTGATGCGTGTCCTGGCGGCGTCACCGTGGCTCCCAGCCATCCTGGTCGCGGCCCCGATGGTGCTGGGCGGGGTTTCGGCGCTGGACACCCGGCGGGGCCCCTATGTGGCCTCCGCCCTCGTGGCCGTGGGCGGTCTCTCCACCCTCCTCGCGTCGATGGCTGCCGGACGCTGGGCCGACCAGTACGGAACGCTCGTGTTTGTGCTGGCCGCGGTCGCTTTTGGCATCTCGCCCGGGTACCTGCGCGGAACGGGTGACCATCATCCCTGGCCGCCGGGCCGTACACGGGCCTACTACGCACTTCTGGGCGCCTTCGTGGCCTCCCTGGAGGCTCTGGGACAGCCCTGGCCCCTGGTCGACCTGTGGGTGGCGGTGGAGGCGACGACGCTCACCTCGGTGGCTCTGGTGGCACTGCCTCCGGGGCGGGGTCCGTTCGAGGCCGCCTGGAAGTATGTTGCCATGGCTGTCTTCGGCGGTCTTGTGGCGTTGTTTGGCATCATCCTGATGGGGTCGTCCGTTCCTGCGTTGATGGAGTGGGGAGGGCTTGCCCTCCTCATCGGGTTCGGAACCAAGGCGGGCCTGGTTCCGCTGCACACGTGGCTGCCCGACGCCCACGCGGAGGCGCCGGCTCCCGTGTCGGCGCTCTTGTCGGGCGCCGAGCTGGCCGGCATTTTAGTCGTTCTCAAGGATGGCATCACCCGGATGGCCACCCGGCTGCACGTCACCTGGCCGCACGCCGCCCTCGTCGTGCTGGGGTTGCTGTCTCTGGCTCTCGGCGTCGCTCTCATTGCCCGGCAGCGAAACCTGAAGCGGCTCCTCGCGTACTCCAGCGTCGAACACATGGGGGTCATCGCAGTGGGGCTCGGCCTGGGAGGCTTGGCCGGACTGGGCGCGCTGCTCCACGTCTTCACGCATGGACTGGCGAAAGCGCAGGCGTTCTATCACTCCGGCTACGTTCAGGCCCGCTACGGCACCCTTGCCATTGACGAGATTGGCCAGCTGCACCGCTACCTGCCCTGGACCAGCGCGGGCCTGGCCGTGTCAACGCTGGCCCTGGCGGGTGTACCGCCCCTCGGTCTCTTCTGGAGCGAGTGGCTGGTTGTACTGGGGGGCCTCAAATCGCCGGGAGACGGGGCGGTGGCGATTGCCGTGGCAGTGCTCCTGGCAGCCGGTTCCCTGGCCCTGGCCTTCCGGCTGCCCACTCTCTGGTACCAGCTTCGCAGTCCGGGACCGTCAGATCCGGGTCGCCGGCTTCCAGCCGTGGGCCTCCGCGGGGAAAGCGTCGCGGTGCGGGTGTCCACGTTCACGCTCACGATTCTGACCGCCAGCGCCGGCCTGCTCGTGCCCTGGCTCTATCACTGGCGCGGATGAGGCGGCCCCGTCTGAGCTGCCTAAGCTGCCTGATGTGCCTCAGATGTGCCTCAGATGTGCCTCAAAGGAGGTTCCGATGAACGAGCCCTCGCATGCGCCCGCCGCCAAGCCCGCCCGGGAGGCTGACGCGCTCCACCGGGCCATCGCTGGCGCGCGGGAGCGGGGTGCCGACATTCTTGACCTCTACCGGTCAGATGGAGAGGTCATGGTCGCTGCGCTGGAAGCGGGCGACCCATCCGTCCATGAAATTCAGCTGGGATCCGGACCGTTCATCCGTCCCAGCCATTATGGGGTGCTTGGCTACTTTGCCCTGGAAGTGGACGATCAGCGCGTCGACTGGTGGGTCACGGAGTTTCCGACCGACAGGGTGTCCGGCCGCGGCATTCACGTCATGCCCCTCGGCCCGGTGAGGGCTGATGTGGCCGAGTCGCTGCGCTATGTACTGACCGTTTTCGGCGATGACATTCACCATGTCCGGCTGGTGCCGGGGTACAAGCACCGCCACGTTGAGCAGGCCATAGGAAGACAGGACGTGCGCCAGGGGATTCGGGTGGCCGAGCGCGTTACCGGGACGTCGCCGGTGGCGCACGGCTGGGCGTACGCCATGGCGGTCGAGCACGCCCTCAAGATTTCTGTGCCGCCAGCCGCGCTGCTGGAACGCACCTGCCTGGCGGAGCTGGAACGGCTCATGAGCCACCTCGGTGATCTGGCGGCTCTGGCTGCGTCGACCGGAACCATCACCGCGTCGGCTGACCTCTACACCCTGAAAGAAAAGGTGCTCCGCTTCAACCAGGCACATTTAGGTCACCGGTATCTAAGGGGCCGCCTCGAGGTGGGCGGCGGCTCTTCCGGTCCATCGCGGCAACTTGGGCTCGCGGCGTTCACGGCCGACGCGGAGCGGGAGTTCAGCCGGGTACGCCGCGCGCTCGACCACACCAACTCGTTCCTCGATCGCCTGCACGGCGCCGGACGTCTGGCAGACCCCGCCCACCTCGGCATCCGCGTTACCGGCTTCGTCGGGAAGAGCGCCGGACAGGTGCGGGACCTCCGATGGGATCGGCCTTACGGCGCCTACGACACTGACCTCCTGGAAGGGCTGGAACCTGTCGGCGTGGATGCGCCGGACGCGTATGGTCGCTATCTGGTGCGCGTGGAGGAAGTGCGGCAGTCGTTCGAGATGCTAAGGCGGCTTGACGGCCGTTCCGCAAAGGAGTCCATGGTGGAACCCGAGCCAGCGTTTGGCACGGGCGTCGGGTTCGGCGTGGTGGAGGCCCCACGTGGACGTCTCGTCTATCGCGTCAGCGTACGGGGCACGGCGGTAAGGGAAGTGCGCATCGCCACCCCGTCGTCACTCAACTGGCCTGCCGTGCCGGTCGCCCTGGCCGCCCACAACATCTTGCAGGATTTCCCGATCATCGACGCCAGTTTCAGCCTCTCCGTGGCTGGGCTGGATCTGTAGCGGAGGAGCGTGGACCCGTGTTTTATCCCCGGTGGTTGTACCACTATCTCAGGCGCCCTGCCGTCACCCCGTATCCGTTCCGGCAGGACCCCGCGGCTCCCGCCCACGCGGGCCAAATCCTCACCACCACGCATCAGTTCGCCCGATCCCTCGCCGTGCGTCACGTGGACGGCGGTTCGTGCAACGGCTGCGAATCGGAGCTGTCGCTCCTCGGCAGCCCGATATACGACTGGAGCCGGTTTGGCTTCGGCTTCACGCCGTCGCCCCGTCACGCAGACCTTCTTCTGGTCACCGGGGTCATCACCGAGGCCATGGTGCCTCAGATCCGGGCCACCTACGACGCGATGCCCGAGCCGAAACTGGTCGTGGCGGTCGGCGGGTGTGCCGGCAGCCAGTCGGGGTATTTTCGTGGGATGCCCGGGGTGGTGGGCGACCTCGGGGAGGTGGTGCCGGTGGCGGCGAGGATCCCCGGCTGCCCGCCCGCTCCGAACGACATTCTGGCGGGACTGCTGGCGGTGGTGGGATCCCCCGGAGCCCGAAAGGTAGGGCTTGAGGCATGAGTCTCGTCGTCTGGGCCATGCTCGGAACTGTGGCGGCAAGTATCGTGGCGAGCGTCCTGGCGGCGACGGGCAAGGCCTGGCGGGCCGGCATGGTGGTCGCCCTCCTCGGCACGGCCTACCCGGCCGGCCTGGCCGTGGCCTCGCTTGTGTCGGGGCCTTCCCGCATGCAGCTCAGCCTTCCGGTGGGCGTGCTGAGTTTCTCGCTCACCCCATGGTCAGCGGTATGGCTCGCACTGTCCATGACCATCATGGGGCTGGCCGGCCTGGCGCTCATGTCGCGCGCCCCGGGCCGCGGGATGGTGGTCGGCCTTGCCTGGCTTGCCACGGCGGTCACGCTCTTTCTGCTGGCCCGAAGTTCGCTGGCGCTCCTGGTGGGATGGGGCCTCCTGGCCGTAGGAGGATACCTGCTGGTTGTGAGTCAGGCATACCGGCGCCGCACCGTCGCATCCGGCTGGACCATGCTGGTGATGAGCGAGACAGGGACGGCGGCCCTGTTGGTCGGCGCCGTGATCTTGAACGTTGTGTCTTTCCACAGCGCCGGCTGGATGGCGGCTGCGGCCAGTCTGGGCATCATTGGTCTCGGGGCCAAGGCGGGCCTTTTCCCGTTCCAGGTGTGGCTGCCCCTGGCCGAACCTGAGGCTCCCGGCGCAGCCGCCGGCATTCTGTCCGGCGTGCTCTCCACCGTGGTCCTGGTGGGACTCTGGGAGTGGATGGCGTGGGCCCCGGCGCCGGTGGCCGTAGCCTGGGGCCTGGTCGTGGTGGGACTCGGGGGCGCGGTGCTGGGCGTTATCCATGCCATGATCGACGACGACTTCAAGCGCGTGCTGGCCTATTCCACCATCGAGTGGGTGGGGCTCGCCATGGGCGTGCTGGGGCTGTACCTCGTTTTCCTGCACAATCATGTGGTCGCGGCCGCGTCTGTGGGGGAGGCGGCCTTCTTTGCGATCCTGCTCATGCATCTAGGGGCAAAGACCGCGGCGTTTACGGCCTCCGGATGGATGGAGAAAGCACTCGGCACCCGGCGTTTTCTGAGGGCCGGAGGCCTGTTCCGCGCCTCGGGCAGTCTTGGCAAGTGGCTGGTGCTGGCGGTGGTGGGGCTCATGGCCATTCCACCCACGGGCGGATACTTTGCCGAATGGTCGGCCCTGGAAGGCCTGTTTATGGGCGCCGGAAGCGCGCTTCGGCTGGCGTTGGTGCCCGTGGCCATCGCGTTCGCGCTCATTGCCGCGGCCGGCGCCACCGCCATGTTGAGGTGGTTTGGCATGCTGTACCTCGGTCCCGAGCGCCGCGTCCCGAAGCTGCCGCCTTCCCGCGCGGAAACCTGGCTGGTGGCGGTAGGTGCCGGACTGGCCTGGACTTCCGGCATCGGCATCGGCTGGTGGGTGCCCTGGATGGAAGCGAACGCCCCGACCCTGCTTGGCCAGCGGCCAGGCGGAGTCATCGCACCCGTGTTCACCGCTCCGAAGACAACCCAGCTCCTGGACAGCCTGGGCGGGCGCATCTTCACGGGGCTTCCCCACACCCCCGGCGTCATCGCCTTCCCGGGAGGTGGCTTTACTGCGACGTCGCCCTGGTATCTGCTCATCTTCGGCGGGGGCATCGTCGTCCTTGTCTTCCTGCTCCGGGCTCTCTGGTGGCGCTACACCGGCCGTGGGGTCTCCGCTCGGGTTACTCCCTGGGTAGGTTCGA
This sequence comes from Clostridia bacterium, assembly GCA_049964315.1. Lineage (GTDB taxonomy): Bacteria > Bacillota > Sulfobacillia > Sulfobacillales > JAIMBI01 > JAKATP01. The sequence goes on from JBMFXK010000100.1 coordinate 7,043, forward strand.
TTGAACACGAACCGATACATCTCTGGTCGGCTGCCGGTCTCACCCTGCCGCTCCGGCTCGCGTTTGCCCCCGTCATCAGCCTCAAGCGCACGCGCCAGGAGCACCCGACGCGGGGACTGGTGGTAGAGACGGATGCGGTAGACCGTCTCATGGTTCACGTGGTCGCGCCAGTGTACGACCTGCTGGACCGGCTCACAAAACGCCTCCAGGCGACTGAGTCCGGACGCTTGTCGCATTATGTCGGTTATGCCCTGGGAGCGATTCTGGTGGGCCTTATCTGGTTCAAGATCTCGGGGTTCTAGTGTCCTGAATCAGTCATTCGTTGACCGTATGATTTGAGGGACGCGAGGATCTGATCGGCCGTCTTCACCCACACATAGGGCCGGGGATTCGCGTTCCACGTGGCCAACCAGGCTCGAATGTCCGCCTCGAGGTCCGGGACCGACCGGTGGGCCGAGCGTGGGAGCTTCTTCGTGGTCAGTTCGGCGAACCCCCGCTCCACCAGGTTCAGCCAGGACGAGCCGGTGGGGATGCAGTGCAGGGTGAACCGCGGGTGGCGCACCAGCCACCGCTGGATCGGGTGCTCTTGTGCGTGGCGTCGTGGTCCAGCACCAGCCGGACGGCCAGGTCCGGGGGCACTGTGGCGTCCAGCTGCTCCAGAAACTGCTGGAACTCCTGGGTGCGGTGGTGCCGACGGAGGCTCCCCACCACTTCCCCCGTGTCGTCGTGGAGGGCGGCAAACAGGCTCGTCGTCCCGTATCGGGCATAGTCGTGGCTCCGCCGTTCCGGGGTGCCGGGGAGCAATGGGAAGATCGGCTGCACCCGGTTCAGGGCCTGGATCTGCGTCTTCTCATCCACGCAGAGGATCACGGCGCCCTCGGGGGGATCCAGATAGAGCCCGACCACGTCACGGACTTTGTCCACGAAGAACGGGTCCGTGGACAGCTTGAAGGACTCCGTCCGGTTCGGTTGCAGCCCAACGGCCCGCCAGATGTGGCTCACCGCGGTTTGGGATAGCCCCAACGTGCGGGCCATGGGTCGGGTGGACCAGTGGGTGGCATCCGGCGAGTCTCCTACAGGGTCTTCGTGATGACGGCCTCCACCTGATCGTCGGTGATCCGGCGCGGGGCCCCGGACCGGGGCACATCCCCCAAGCCGCGGAGCCGCTCCGTCACAAACCGCTGGCGCCATTGGCCGACCATGGGCCGGCTGACGCCGAGCTCCGCGGTGACCGCCTGATTGGACAGCCCCTCGGCACACCGCAATAGAATGCAGGCGCGCAGGGCGAGGGCTTGACTCGTTTGGCGCCGTCGGGCCCACTGTTCCAGCATGGTCCGCTCGTGAGACGTGAGGGTCAGGGCTCAGCTTCCGCATGTCACCGGAGCGCACCCCCGTGATTTTTCAGCCGGGGC
>JBMFXK010000101.1:0-8451 GCA_049964315.1 Clostridia bacterium
CCTGGAGAAAGTGAAGGAGCGCATCCTGGAGTACCTGGCGGTTCGGGCTCTGGCACCGGGGCTGCGCGGGCCTATTCTATGCCTGCTGGGGCCCCCTGGAGTCGGAAAAACCTCGCTGGCCAAATCCATCGCGCGGGCCACGAATCGCAAGTTCGTGCGCGTGTCGCTCGGAGGCGTGCGGGACGAGGCCGAGATTCGCGGCCATCGGCGCACGTACGTGGGAGCCCTGCCCGGGCGAGTCCTCCAGGGCATGCGGCAGGCGGGGTCGGCCAACCCGGTGTTCCTTCTGGACGAAGTCGACAAGATGGCGATGGACTTCCGCGGAGATCCGTCGGCGGCCCTGTTGGAGGTCCTGGACCCCGAGCAGAATCAGAACTTTTCCGACCATTACGTGGAGCTGGCGTTCGATCTCTCGAAAGTGCTGTTCATCACCACTGCCAACGTCCTGCACCAGGTCCCGCGGCCTCTCCTGGACCGGATGGAAGTCATCCAGATTTCCGGCTACACCGAGGAGGAGAAGATCCAGATCGCGCGCCGCCACCTCTGGCCGAAGGCGCTGTTCGCGCACGGTCTGAAAGGCGAAGACGTGGAGCTCTCCCAGTCCGCGCTGCGCCACCTCATCCGGGACTACACCCGGGAGGCGGGGGTGCGCGAGCTGGAACGCAATCTGGGCCAGGTGCTGCGCAAGGTGGCCCGGCAGGTGGTGGAACATCCCGGCCGGCGCGTGCGCGTAGGCGCGCGGCAGCTGCCCCAGTTTCTTGGACCCGTGCGTGTGCGCCATACCGGCGCCGAGGAAGAGGACCAGATCGGGGTGGCGACGGGGCTGGCGGTGACCGACGTGGGCGGTGACGTGATGCCGGTGGAAGCGACTGTCATGCCCGGCAAGGGCCAGCTGCTGCTCACCGGCCAGCTGGGGGACGTCATGCAGGAATCGGCCCGGGCCGGATACTCCTACGTGCGTTCGGTCGCGGGCCGTCTCGGTATTCCCGAAGAGTTTCCGGACAAGGTCGACATCCACGTGCATGTCCCGGCCGGGTCCATCCCCAAAGACGGCCCATCGGCCGGTGTGACGATGGCCACGGCACTGGTCTCGGCCCTGACGCGGCAGCCGGTGCGCGCGGACGTCGCCATGACGGGTGAGATCACGCTGCGGGGCCGGGTGCTCCCGGTCGGCGGGATCCGTGACAAGATCCTGGCTGCCCATCGGGTGGGCATCAAGACGATCGTCGTGCCGGCCGATAACGCCGGCGATCTGGAAGAGGTGCCTGGCAATGTCCGCCGGGGCCTGACCCTGGTCCTGGCCCGACAACTGGATGATGTCCTGGCGGTGGCCCTGCATGCAGAAGGGTGATCTGGTCCACTCCGCGCTGGACGACCGGGAACTGCCCATGGAGGGATGGCCCGAGATCGCGTTGATGGGGCGTTCCAACTCCGGGAAGTCCTCTCTCCTGAACGCCCTCTTGAATCGTAAGACGGCCCACGTGTCCGGCAAGCCCGGCCATACCCGGCGGATTCACCTGTACCATGTCAAGGAATGGTACCTGGTGGATATGCCGGGATTCGGCTATGCCCAGGGGGACCTGGCTGATAAGGAGCGCTTTAGCCGGGCGGTGGACCGCTACCTCACCACCCGCCAGGCGCTCATCGGCGCCGTGCTGATCCAGGACATCCGCCGCGATCCCGGACCGGAGGAGCTGATGCTCCGCGACTGGGCTGCGGCGCGCAACGTGCTTCTGGTGGTAGCCGCCAACAAGGCGGACAAGCTGTCCAAAACCCAGGTCAGCGATCGGGTGCAGCGCCTGGCCGATCAATACCGCATTCCCGTGATGGCCGTGTCCGCCCGCACCCGCGCGGGAGTGGACGCGGTCAAAGACGCCCTCAGGGGGCTCGGCCTCGAGGGACTGTGAGGCAGTTGCTGTCGGGCCAGACACGCACGGCGCGGTTCTCCCTATGATGGAGTAACGCGTCGGTCGTCTCAGCGTCGTGGAAGAAGGTACCGGAGCATCGGGACAGGATGTTGCGATGCCTGGTTCGAACATTGTCTAAACGCGACCGCCCGCGTGGAGCGGCTGATTTCCAGGACGGGCGGCGACTCTTGACCAGAGGTGCTCGACGTTGGCGCAGCGACTCCCGCAGGCAGACCGGACGACGGCGAGAACGCGTACGTACTGCCTGGCACGAGAACGTGTGAGCATCCGCTGGCTGCAGGCCCCCGACCTCAGCCGGATGGCGGAGTGGGAGCGCGATCCCGAGATTGCCCGGCTGATGGGGCGCCGCTTTACGACGGCGGACGACGTGCAGCAGTGGTGGAGCACCCTCAACCGAGGCGGGAACCGTCTCGGACTTGCCATCTTGCTGGACGGTCAGCTGATTGGCGACATGGAGCTGGAGCACATCTCGCGCGGCACCGGCGACGCCGAGGTGCGCATCTGCATCGGCGAGAAGGGTGCCTGGAACCAGGGTTACGGGACGGTGGCCCTCGAGCGCCTGGTGCAGCTGGCATTTAGGGAACTGGGTCTGTCACGGCTTTATCTGCGCGTCACCAAGGACAACGTGCGTGCGATTCGCTGCTACGCCCATCTCGGATTCAAGAAACGCGCCTGGCTGCCGGCCACGGGACGTCTCCGCGGCCAGCCGGACCTGGTCCTGATGGACATGACGGTTCCGGCCCACTACGGGCCGGTATGTGAGAGCGCGGCCAGCTCGGGGGCGCTGCGCACCCCGGCGGAGTAATCGGGCCACATCACGCCGATCCCCGCTAAGAGTGCCCGACCCCGTTCATATACGTCACGGCCGAGAAACGTCGTCGGCGGCCATAGGCCCAGTCCCTGTCCGGTGGCGATGAGGGATTGCAGCGTCGACTCCTTGTACCCCGGATAGTCGCGCGCCACCATCCCCGCCAGATCCCGGGCAGACGTGGTGCGGATGATGGCCTCGGCCTGGTTCAACGCGGCCAGGAGAAGAGGCAGCTCACGGTTCGTGCCGCTGATGGTGAGGGATGGTACCGGACCGGTGGACGCGCCCAGAAACGTGGCTGCATAGGCTCCCTGCGAGATCAGCAAAGCCGCGTCTTCCAACGGCAGCACCAGCCAGGGCAGGTGGCCGCCCGCCAAGAGACGGCGGGCGGCATCGACACGGAGGAAGTCGACCCGCGTGGCCCCGACGCCATGGTCAACCAGGACGGCCTTCAGCCAATCCGCCTCGGTCCGGTCCAATCCGGCCGCGGCCAGCTCCGGCCAGTGTCTGAGATCGGCCCAGCGAAAACTGTGATCGGACCCGGGCGTGACCAGCACCGCGTCCGACCGCCACGCCAGCACGCCGTCCACGGGAAACGAACCTGCCGGGCCGATGCGGATGCCCGTCCGCCCGAACCGGATGCCCAGTCCGTCGGCCCGCAGAATGCGGTCGTCCATGGCGACGAAGAGCGGCAAGGCGAGAAGCCGGCTGCCGGTCAGGGTCACGGCGATGACATGGCGCTCTGGCGGCGGGGCCTTGGACTGCCGGGGTCGGAACAGCCCGCATCCGCTCACGATGAGCAGGATGCCGAGCGTGACGGCGGGCAGAGCAGTGCGCCAGCATGGTCTACGGATGTCACGGCCCCCCTGATCTGGGACATATGCGGGGCGTCCCGGATTCATCCAGGAGCTGGGAATCGATGGCGACCGGCCGGTCCCTTTGCTATAATCGTGAAGGCGTCAGCACATGCCATAATCGGGACGCCAAGCCATTGGGCCGAGTCGGCGATAGGGGGATATAGAGGATGACGGTGAAGCCGTTGGGCGACCGCATTCTGGTCAAGCTGGTGGAGCAGACGGAGCGGAGCCAGGGGGGCATTTACATCCCGGACACCGCTAAGGACAAGCCGCAGACCGGCGAGGTTATCGCGGTCGGCGAGGGCGAAGAGGTCAAGGTATCGGTCGGACAGAAGGTGCTGTTTGCCAAGTTTGCCGGCACCGAGGTCAAGATCGGCACCGAGGAGCACCTGCTTCTCGCCATGGAAGACGTCCTGGCCGTGGTCGAGGACTAGGGGACAAAGACATCCGTTGACGCCGAAGAACGGCCTGAAGTGACTCACCGCCCTGAAGAGAGCCGGAACAGGTGCAAGCCGGCGGGAACGGAGGTCCTGTGTCAGCCGGGAGGCACCGGAGCGAGCCTGCAGTGCAGGGGTAGCTCCGGCGGGTGTGCCCGTTAGCGCACAGAGAGCACCCGGGGGCCGGGTGGAACAAAGGTGGTACCGCGAAAGTTGCCCTTTCGCCCTTTGAGGCGGAGGGCTTTTCTTATGGGTTGAACCCGGAAAGGAGGCGGAGCGTGGCAGGTGAGATGGCGCCGCGTTATCAGCCGGCCGAGGTGGAGGCGCGCTGGTATCGGTACTGGGAACAAGAGGGATTTTTCGCGGCCGACGTAACGGCGTCGGCACCGACGTTCAGTATGGCCATTCCGCCTCCGAACGTGACTGGCGTACTACACATCGGTCACGCGCTCAACAACACCTGGCAGGATATCCTGGCGCGCTACCACCGCATGCGCGGGGATGTGACCTTATGGCTGCCCGGCACGGACCATGCCGGCATCGCCACCCAGGCCGTGGTGGAGAAAGCGCTGCGGGAGGAGGGCAAGAGCCGCGAGCAGCTGGGACGGGACGCGTTTTTGCAGGAGGTGTGGGCGTTCCGCGAGCGGCACGGCCACATTATCCTCGATCAGCTGCGCCGCCTGGGGTGCTCCCTCGACTGGAACCGGCTTCGCTTCACCCTGGACGAGGGGCTTGCCCGCGCCGTCACGGAGGTGTTCGTGCGCCTCTACGACGAGGGCCTGATTTACCGCGGCGCCTACATCACGAACTGGTGCGCGTCCTGCGGGACCGCCATCTCGGACATCGAGGTGGATTACGAAGACGAAGCGGCGCACCTGTGGACGGTCCGCTACGACCTGGCTGACGGCGGCTCGGTGACGGTGGCCACCACGCGTCCGGAGACGCTCTTGGGCGACACGGCGCTGGCCGTCAATCCCGAGGACCCTCGATATCGAGACATCGTCGGGAAAGAGGCGCGGGTTCCGCTGGTGCAGCGCACGGTGCCGATCGTGGCCGATCACTACGTCGACCCCGAGTACGGCACGGGAGTGGTCAAGGTGACACCCGCCCACGACCCGAACGACTTTGCCATCGGGGAGCGGCACCATCTGCCGCAGATCTCGGTCATCGGCTTCGATCGCCGGATGACTGCCGAGGCCGGTGCCTACCAGGGACTGACCCTGGAAGAGGCGCGTGCGCAGGTGCTGGAGGACCTGGCGGCCGAGGCGCGCATCCTGGGCGACGAACCCATCACCCACCGCGTCGGGCACTGTGGACGCTGCGGCACCGTCATCGAGCCTTTGGTGTCCACCCAGTGGTTCGTCAAGATGCAGCCGCTGGCCGAGCCGGCGCTGAAGGCGGCCGAGCAGGGAGCCGTGCGGTTTGTGCCGGAGCGCTTTGAGCGGGTGTACCGGAACTGGCTCACCAACATTCATGACTGGTGCATCTCGCGCCAGCAGTGGTGGGGACACCGAATCCCCGCCTACTACTGTGACGACTGCGGCACCCTCATGGTGCGGCGGGAGCCGCCGGAGCAATGCGCGTGCGGCGGCCGGCGCATCCGCCAGGAGGAGGATGTGCTGGACACCTGGTTCTCATCGGCGCTGTGGCCGTTTTCGACGCTGGGATGGCCCGAGGTCACCGACGATCTGCGGCGCTTTTATCCCACCTCGGTGGTGTCCACCGGTTACGACATCCTGTTCTTCTGGGTCGCGCGGATGATCATCCAGGGCCTGCACTTCACGGGGGAAGCGCCGTTTTCGGTGGTGTTGCTGCATGGCCTCATTCGCGACGAGAAGGGCCGCAAGATGTCGAAGTCCGCTGGCAACGGCATCGACCCGCTGGAGGTTATTGACCGCTACGGCGCGGACGCCCTGCGCATGGCTCTCATCCAGGGCAACACGCCTGGCAACGACTCCCGGTACAGTGTGGAACGGGTGGAGAACGCGCAGCACCTGGCCAACAAGGTGTGGAACGCCATCCGCTTCGTGAAAATGCACCTGGGCGAGGAGCCGCCGCCGTCCTCCGCACCGGTGCGGCCCGCCGACGCCTGGATCCTCGAGGAGAGGGACCGCACGGTGCAGACGGTTTCCGACCTCCTGGACAACTTCGAGTTCGGCGAGGCGGCCCGGGCCGTCGTGGACTTCATCTGGGGCCAGTACTGCGACTGGTACATCGAGATGGTGAAGGACCGGGTGGAGCAGCCGGGCGCAGACGGTGACGCCGCCCGCTACATTCTCTGGAGCGTGGCGGAGACGGGGCTGAAGCTGCTGCACCCGTTCATGCCCTTTGTGACCGAGGAACTGTGGCAGGCGCTGCCGCATGAGGGGCTGAGCATCGTCGTGGCGCCGTGGCCCCGGGCGGATCATCCGACAGAGACCGAGGTCACGCGCGGCCATCGCGGCGTGCAGGAAGCGGTGCGCGTGATTCGCACACTCCGCAGCGAGCTCGGCCTGGCGCCGCAGGATCGGGTCCCCGTCGTCATCCTGACCGACGATGCCGCCGTGGAGGCTGCCATGCGCTCCAACGAGGCAGAGATGCGGGCGTTGGCGCGTCTCTCGACGGTCGCGGTGGGACGGGAACTGGCCAAGCCGCATCCGGCGATAGCGGGGGTGGCCACGGGATCCACCCTGTACGTGCCGCTCGAGGGCCTTGTGGACCTTGAGCGTGAGCGCGAACGTCTACACCGCGGTCTCGCAGAAGCCCGGGCCGAAGAGCAGCGCCTCCAGGCGCGTCTGCGGGACGACCGCTTCCGCCAGCGCGCGCCGGCCCATGTGGTGGCTGACACGGAGGGCCGCGTCCATGATCTGAAGGTGCGCTCCGAGCGCCTCCAGGAGCGCCTCGCGGACCTCGCATGATGGAGGAGTCGTCCTGGTGGCAGAGCCTGCGCCGGTTGGGCATGCGGCCCGGACTGGAGCGCAGCGAACGGCTCCTCGGCGCCCTGGACCATCCCGAGCGCCGGTTTCCGGCCGTGCATGTCGGCGGCACCAACGGGAAGGGCTCCACGGTTGCACTGATGGCGGGCGCGTTCACGGGCGCTGGCCTGCGGGTGGGCCGCTACACCTCACCAGATCTGGGAGACGTGCGCGAGCGCATGACGGTGGACGGCCAGCTTCTCTCCGAGGAGCGCTACGCGGAGCTGGCCGCCCGCGTCGAGCGGGCGGCCGCTGGGCTCGCCGAGAGCCCGACCCGCTTTGAGGCGCTCACCGCGCTGGCTTTCCTCGCCTTCGCGGAGGCCAAGGTCGACGTTGCGGTGGTGGAAGTGGGGCTCGGCGGACGTTTCGATGCCACCAACGTGCTGGAACGCCCGCTGGCGGTCGTGTTTGTCCCCATCGCGCTGGACCACACCGCCATCCTGGGGCCGACCGTGGCCCACATCGCTGAGGATAAGGCTGGTATCATCAAGCCCGGCGTGCCGGTGGTCAGCGCGGTCCAGTCGCCGCCGGCGCGTAACGCCATCCTGCGATCCGCCCGCGAGGCGGGGGTGAGCGTGCGGTGGGCCCGGGGCACGCTCGTGGCTGCCGGCCGCGACTTCGTGGCCGCGCGGGTCGGAGGTGACGAAGTACGGGCCCAACTCGCGGGGCCGCACCAGGTGAGGAATCTGGCGCTGGCCTGGACGGCTGTGCGTGAGGTGGCTCCCGCCTTTGAGCTGAACCTGACGGCGGCGCGGCAGGGCCTGGGCGCCGCGACGTGGCCCTGCCGCCTGGAGTGGATCCCGGGGAATCCGCCGGTCCTGCTTGATGCGGCGCACAATCTTCACGGCACGCACGCGCTCTGCGCGGCGCTTGCCAGCGGGCTCTACCCGCGACCGCGCCACCTCGTGTTCGGGGTGCTCCAGGACAAGCCCGGAGCCGCTATGCTGCGTGCCCTGCTGCCGCACGTGGACAGCGTCACGCTGGTGCGAGCCGAGAGCTCGCGGGCCGGAGACCCGGCGGCCTGGACGGCGGGCCGGCGTCTTGGGCTGCCGTTTGCGGTGAAAGCGAGTGTGGAGGCGGGCGTCGAGACCGCCCTCTCGCAGGCGCGGGCCGACGGGCCGGGAGCCATGGTGCTGGTCACGGGCTCATTCGACGTGGTGGGTCCGGCGCGCCGCCGGTTGGTTCAGAGGGGCGCGCCCTCCGATACGGCCAAGTAGCGTTCCACGTAATCGGGCGGGGCGCCTTCGGCCGTCAGCAGGTCCTGCGCCCACTCCCGGTCAACCTCTGCCCCGGGCAGATGGAGATTCTCGCGCGCCAGTCCCCGCCACCACAGCAGGCGTGCCTTGGTGAGCTTGAAGGGGGTTGACCCGACCCGGCTCACGGCGGCGAGGCCCGTCTCGGCCGCTTCGACCGCCGCCTCCCAGTGGCCGTGATGCACTTCCAGATCGGCCCAGGTTTCAGACAGGT
>JBMFXK010000102.1:0-8372 GCA_049964315.1 Clostridia bacterium
GGATGCGCTTGCCCAATGAGGCCTCGGGCATCGTGTCGGTCTGTCGCGGCTCTGGGCGGACGTGCGTGGGAGGGCTAAAATGAATTGAAACTAGGTCGGCTGGGATCAATCAATCCAAACTGTTCCTGCAGCGGGTTTGGAAAGTGGCGCCAGTTAACAGGTTACCAGATGCGTCTTGGAAAGTTCTGAACCTGAGCTATGACTCATTGACGACCTTTCCGGGTGTCCAATAAAGTAGGACTAATCGGCCCCTTACACGATTAAAGGAGGATTCCGATGCGTCGAACCCGGGGCGCCATAGGCGCCGCACTGGCCGCGCTTGCCCTCGTTCTCGTGGGTTGCGGGGCCAATGCGCCCAGCGCCCAGTCTTCTGTGAGCCATCCCAGCGTGCTGACCACTGCGCTGGGAGCTCAGGTTCAACCGGTCTGGTGGTATCCGCTCTGGTCCACCACCGCCTGCGGCGGCACGCTCTTCGGCATGGAGTACCAGGACCTCTTGTGGTTCAACAGCAATGGCTCCATCAACTGGTCGCAGTCCGTCGCCAAGAGCATCAGTGTCAACAAGACGGACAACGTGTTTGATGTTCACATCAACCCCATCTGGCACTGGTCCAACGGCACGCCGGTGACCGCGAACGACGTTATCTTTGCGTTTAACGTGCTGAAGGCGTCTGCTGCCAAGAACGCTCCCTGGGCCGCCTGCGGCCTTGGCATCGGCAACATGCCGACCGAGGTCAAGAGCATGACGGCGGTGGGACAGGACACCGTCCAGATCACCACGATCGGTTCGGTCAACCCCACTTGGTTTGAGTTCAACGCCATCTCGCAGCTCACGCCCGTTCCCGCCAGCGTGTGGAACAAGTACCCGAACAACATGACCCAGGAACTGTCCTACATCAAGACGGTCGGCGGCGAGCCGATGAACGCGAACTTCAACGTGATTGACGGGCCCTACAAGCTGGTCAAGGCGGTGCCGGACCAGTACTGGGAGTTCAAGATCAACCCGAAGTTCAGCGGCAGCCCCAAGCCCACTATCCAGACCCAGATTTATCAGTACGAGACCTCCAGCACATCAGAGTTCGCCCAGCTCAAGAAGGGCGTCGTCCAGGTTGGGGCGATTCCGTTCTCACTGCTCACGGAGGCCAAGAAACTGTCGGGCTACACGGTGAAGCCGCTCTACTACCCGGGCTTCAACTACATGCAGCCCAACTACTCGAGCCAGGCGCCGGGAATCGGCGGGCTGTTCCAGCAGCTCTACTTCCGCCAGGCGATGCAGCTCGGGATCGACCAGCCGGCCATCGTGCAGAGCATGTACCACGGCTACGCCTACCCGGTTTACGAGCCGGTGCCGGAGCAGCCGCCGAACACGTTCTTCGACTCCAGTCTGAAGAACCCGTATCCGTACAACCCGGCGAAGGGCAAGCAGATCCTGGAAGCTCATGGCTGGCGTGAGGTCAACGGGGTCATGACGAAGGGTACGACAAAGCTCGCCTTTACCTTCCTCGTGGCCAGCGGGGACCAGACCCAGACCAACATCGCGGAGCTTCTGAAGGCTGACTGGGCCGAGGAGGGCATCGACGTCACCATCAAGGAGGAGCCGTTCACCCAGGTCATCACGAACGGCACCCAGGACGCGAGTCAGTGGACATTGATGTCGTGGGGCGGCGGTTGGAGCTACGTGCCCGACTACTACCCCTCTGGCGACGGGATCCTGAACTCGCAGGCCGGATTCAACCCGGGTGGATACGACAACCCCACGATGAACCACCTGATCAACATCACGACGATCGAAGGTGGTACGCCGGCGCAGATCAAGCAGCGCTTCGACCAGTACCAGGAGTTCGCGGCGAAGAATCTGCCGGTGCTGTACGTGCCGCTGGCACCCACGTTCTACGCGGTGAGCACCTACGTGCACGGGTACTACAGCAACTACAGCGCGTACCTCGGCACCCCGCCGAACGAAATCAACATCGCCCCCTAGAACCGGGGTCGCTGGTCAGGGTACAAACGGAGAACCGGCCGCACCAACGGCCGGTTCTCTCGTTGCGGCGGTTCCCCCGCAGACGCTAACTGTAGCGCGAGCGGGTCAGTCGAGGGCGCTCGCGGACGGCTCGGGCCAGCCGCCTTCAAGCCAGCGCTCGTAGCCGATGCGGCCCTCCGGACGTGGATCGTCGCGGCGGGCCAGCCGGTAGCGGTTCTCCGGCGCCTGGCCGAGAGTCACGGTCACACTCTCCAGGCGGCCGCGTCGGAATACGTGGATCCGGGCGCGGTCGCCAGGCCGGCGCTGGCGCACGCGGCCCTCCAGTTCCTCGGACTTTTGGACCCGGATGTCATCCAGGGCCACGATCTCATCGTCGGGGTAGAGAAGGCCAGCGCTCGGACCTGGGTTAAACGCGGCGCGTAACCGGATAGGCGTGGGCACACGCTGGTATTCCACACCCAGCCACGCGGGCCGCAGGCGGCTGGCCTCGTTCCCGCGCCGGTCGGGGTCATGGAGGGACCGCTCAAGCCGCAGCCCTACAGCTTCGAGCCAGCTGTCCCACGATATGTCTTCCATGCCGTTTACATACCGGTGCCAGAAAAGAGCCAGACTGGCTCCCGCCACCTCTTCGGCGGTGGCTCGGTAGGCCGCTTCCGGAAAGCCGATGCCGTGTGCCCCGTAGCGGGCCATCAAGAGCCGCAGCACGTCATCGAGCGACTGTTCATGACGGGTGGTCCGCCGGATCTCAAGGTCCAGCAGCATCCCGACAAGACAGCCCTTGAGGTAATACGAGATGGCCCGGTTGGGTTCCACGAAGACTTGTGCGCGGTTGGCGAAGATGTTGTACGACGCGTCCGCCAGACTCATGATGTGACGGCCGGGCTTTTGCTCCAGTTCCCGAATGTCATCGGCCAGCCCGTCCAGAAACTCCTCCACGGTGATAAGGTTGGCGCGGCGCAGGACGAGCCGGGTCACATACTCGGTGATGCCCTCCATGGTCCATAACAGTTCAAGGGTGGCTTCGTGGTCGTAGTCGAAAGGGCCGAGCCCTTCCGGATGGATGCGCTTTACGTTCCACAGATGTACGAACTCGTGAGCAATGAGGCCCAGCACGCGGCGGTAGGACGCCCACGGCCGGAACGCGGTGCGCGAGAACCCGCACGTCGTGGAGTTCGCATGTTCGAGGCCGCCCACCCCGTCGGCGACGTGGAAGATAAAGGTGTAGTGGGAATACGGGAGGCCTCCGAAATATCGCGACGCTGACTCGACAATGCGGGTGATGTCCGTCTCCAGCTGGTCCAGGTCCTCGTTGCCGTATCCCCACACGGCCATCTCGTGAGGAACGTCGAGGACCGTAAACATGCGGCGGCGGTGCGTGCCCACCTCGACCGGGCAGTCATACAGCACGTCGTAAGAGGCTGCCCGGAAGCGGAAGGGATCAGACGCGACCGGATCGAGCCCGGTCGACACCTGCCATCCCGGAGGTGCTTCGATCTGGACGTCCACCGGCACATTCTTGTCGTCGTCCACCGTCAAGAAGAAGTTGGTGCCGTTCCAGTACGCATGGGAGGCGTCGAGATGGCTTCCATACACCGTCAGCTCGAAGGCGTAAACCTGGTACCGAATCTCGACCGGGCCACCCTGGCTGGTAAACTGCCAGCGATTCTTCTCGGTTTTTACCAGGGCAAGGGGGACATCGTGCTCCCGACTTTCCATACCGAATAGGTGACGGGAGAAATCGCGGATCTCGTAAAAGCCAGGCTGCCAGGTCGGCAGGGATAGGACGTGCGGGCCCGGTGCCAGGTCGGTCAGCAGAAGCGTCACGTGCGCCACATGCCGGGCAGCATCGTCCAGGTTGATGACGAAACGGGGCACACCATCACCTCGGTGCGAACTTCCGCAGAACGGGCATGAATCCTGCCCGACCCATTCTGACGGAAGGACTCCTCGTCTCTTGTCTGGAAATCCTGGGCAATCATCCTCGCACACCCGGCATCAAAGGAGCGTGACATGGCACAGCAATACCGTTACCTCATTATCGGTGGGGGAATGACGGCAGATGCGGCGGTGGTCGGCATCCGGGCCGAAGACCCCGACGGCCGTATCGCATTGGTTTCCGAGGAGTCTTTTCCCCCGTACAACCGCCCGCCGCTGTCCAAGGGACTCTTCAAGGGAGACCGCGTCGAACAGATCTGGCGTGCGATTGATTACGAGGCTCTGGGCGTGGACCTCTATCTGACGACCCGCATCGTTTGGCTCGACCCTGCCGCGCATGAAGCCACCGACAGCTCAGGACGCGTGTTCCGGTACGAGAAGTGCCTGCTCGCGACCGGCGGTGAGCCCGTACGCCTCGCCGCCCTGTCCGTGCCCACTCTTTACTATCGGTCCCTGTACGACTATTTCTGGCTGCAGCGCAACGCCCTGAACGCCCGCGAGGTCGCGGTCGTCGGGGGTGGCTTCATCGGTTCCGAGCTGGCCGCGGCGCTCACCCTGCAGCACAAGCACGTTCATCAGATCGTGCCGGAAGACGGCCTGCTGGCGCGCGTGCTGCCTCCTGACCTGGCCTCGAACGTATCTCAGTACTATCGCGAGCAAGGGGTCGAGGTGTACACCGGCACCAGCGTCACCGGAGCCCGGCAAGAGGGCCGGAAGGTGTATCTTCTCACCGACCGTGGGAACGAAATCGCGGTCGATCTGGTCGTGGCCGGGGTGGGTATCCGCCCGCGGACGGATCTTGCCCAGCAGGCCGGCCTCCAGGTTGACAACGGCATCCGGGTCAATAGCGAGCTCATGACGTCGGCTGCGGATGTCTACGCAGCAGGCGACGTGGCCAGCGTCTACAACCGCCATCTCGGCCAGCACTGGCGTGTCGAGCATGAGGACAACGCCAACGCCCAGGGTGAGGCAGCGGGCCGCAATATGGCCGGCGCCGGCACGGCTTACGACTACCTCCCGTTCTTCTACTCGGACCTGTTCGACCTAGGCTTCGAAGCCGTGGGGCAGGTGGACAGCCGCCTCCGCTGCGTGGCTGACTGGGCGGAGCCGTTCCGCAACGGCATCGTGTATTACCTGGACGAAGCGGGACATGTGGACGGTGTGCTGCTCTGGAATGCCTGGGACCGGGTAGACCGGGCCCGCGCCCTTATCGAGAGCCGGCAGACGTTCGCGGGAGGGGACGCCGTACGAGGGCAGATCCCGCTCGACGAGTAGCCGCCGGCCGCTGGAGGGAAAAGGTGGTGTTCGAGAGGCTGACCTAGCTGCGGGTCGCGTTCTTAGGCACGCAGATGCCGCCGAGGCGCCTGTCAACCAGGGACCGGGCCTGGCCCACGGTCACAAAGGCCCCGTGCTCGATCCAGGCAATGCGCCCGTCCGGCCTCACCAGCACCGAGGTGGGAAGATAGGTGGCGCCATAGAGGTTCGCCACCTCACCGGTCTGGTCCAGCAGCACGGGATAGCCGATGCCGGCGCGATTGGCGAATTCAGCGACGGGCTCGGCCGGCGCGTCGACCGCCACGCCCAGCACCGTGAGTTCGTGGCATGAGGTTTGAAGCGTAACCAGGCTCTCGGTTTCGGCGCGGCAGTACGGACACCACGACGCCCAGAAGTTGATCAGGAGCGCGTGCCCATGCAGATCAGCGAGTGAGATGCTTCCGCCGTCGAGAGCAGGCAGGGAGAACGTGGGTGCACTCGTGCCGACCTGAAGTGGGGACGCGGTTGGATGGCGCGCGACGGCCATAATCCCGACTGCAAGCAAGGCCAGCGCCAGTGCAGCCCCGGCAATCAAAGCGGTGATCCTTCGGCTCCGGCCCCATCCCATGGCCGTCCCCCCGCCCCTCCCTCTCTCTTATCTACCGTAACGGATACGATAGCGTTCTCGTTGCACTCGCGATCTCCAGATTTGCTGAACTCGTGAAAAAAATTGAACCGGGCCCCAAAAGGGACCCGGTCATCGTGCTGCCGAGGTTACGAGACGGGTTCGACGAGCGCGTCGTGCCCGAACCAGCCGCCGTTGTCCTCGAGCTTGAACTGCGCCTCCAGGAACCGGTAGTAATGGCCGTGCTTGGCCATGAGTTCGGCGTGGGTGCCCGATTCCACCAGACGTCCCTGGTCAATGACCAGGATTCGGTCCGCCTCCCGGATGGTAGACAGCCGGTGGGCGGCCACGAACGCCGTACGTCCGGTGAGGAGCCGTTTCAGGCCTTCCTGCACCAGAAGTTCGGTCTGGGTGTCAATGCTGGCCGTTGCCTCATCCAGGATCAAGATGCGGGGATCGGCCAGAATCGCCCGGGCAAACGCCAGCAGCTGCCGCTGTCCGAGCGACAGACGGGATCCCCGCTCCCGGACGGGTGTGTCGTAGGCTTGCGGGAGCTCGGCGATGAAGTGATGAGCCTGCGCCGCGCGGGCTGCCTTCTCCACCTCGGCATCGGTGGCCTCTGGACGTCCGTACCGGATGTTCTCGCGGATAGTGCCGTCGAAGATGAAGGTCTCCTGCAGCACCAGGGCTACCTGGCGGCGAATCGAGCGAAGCTGCACGTCACGGATGTCCATTCCGTCAACGAGGATCCGCCCGCCCACCACGTCGTAAAAGCGCGGCAGGATGGAAAGGATGCTGCTCTTGCCGGCTCCGGTGGACCCCACCAGGGCGATGGTCTCACCAGGATTGACATGGAACGAGATGTCCCTCAGCACAGGCCGGTTCGGCTGGTACTGGAACACCACGTGGTCAAAGGTAACCTCGCCCTTCATGTCGAGAGGCTTGGCATCTGCACGATCCACCACCTGTGGGGCCTGGTCGAGGTATTCAAAGACTCGCTCGGCCGAGGCCATCGCCATCAGCACCTGATTGTAGAACTGACCCAGCTGCGAAATGGGCTGCCAGAACATGCCGAGATACAGGATGAACGAGATCAGGACGCCGAGCGTCACCGCATGATGAAGGTAGAGCATGGCACCGTACCAGAACACGATGCCGGTGCCGACGGTCCCAGCGAAGTTCACGATCGGGGTGAACAGGGAGGACAGCCGCTCGGCTGCCATGAATGACCGGAAGTAGCCCCACGCCAGATCCATGAAGTGATTCCGATCGTGGTCCTCGCGGCCATAGGCAATCACGACGCGGGCGCCGTTGAGGGATTCCGCCCAGGTGGCGTTCACGATGGAGTTTCGCCGCCGCACCACCCGCCACCGCTCCACCATCCGCCGCCGGAAGTTGGTGGAGAGGAAGAACATGATGGGGACGATGATGAAGCTGGCGAGGGCCAGATTCCACTTCAGCAAGATCATGGCGATGACGATGCCGATCAGCAGCACCACGTTGGCGATGGTGTTGACGATGCCCTGACTCAACAGTTGCTGGAGATTCTGCACGTCCCCGACCACCCGGGTGATGATCTTCCCACCCGCGATTCGATCGAAGAACGAGAAGTTGAGCTTCTGGATGTGGTGGAAGAGCTCGCTCCTCAAGTCCCGCAGGATCTCCTGCCCGAGCTTCGACGCCACGAAGGTCTGTGTCTTGTAGGCGAAGTAGCGCACGGCGTAGATGGCGGACATCACCACGACCAGGCCGACCAGACCGGTGTAGTTCTTGGCGGCCACGAAGTGCTGGATGGCGTAGCCGGTCAGGAACGGGATGGCCAGAAGCGCTCCTGTTCCGATCAGGATGGTGATGCCCGACAGCCACAGGAGCCTCGGGTAGGGGCGGACGTAGCGCATGAGACGGATGGACATGCCCATATCAAACGGGCGTTCAACCGCCTCCTCTTCCTGATCGACGCGATTGATCATGTCGCCCCTCCTTCCCCTGACAATGCCCCCGACAGTGGTGACAGCCTCGCCAAGCGGTGGGTCATGACGCCGAGCTCGCCTTCACCTGCTCCTGGTCGCGGTACTGGATGTCGTACACGTCGCGATAGAGTCCCGCGCCCTCCACGAGGTGTTTGTGGGCTCCCCGCTGGACGATGTGCCCCTCGTCGATGACCAGAATCTCGTCGGCCGCCTTCAACGAAGACAGGCGGTGTGCCACCACGATGGCCGTCCGGCCCTGCAGCAGGTTCTTCATCCCCAGCTGAATGGCCGCCTCGGTCTCGAGGTCCACGCTTGCCGTCGCGTCATCGAGGATGACGATGGCCGGGTCGATGAGCAGCGCCCGGGCAATGGCGATGCGTTGGCGCTGGCCGCCAGACAGGCCGATCCCGCGCTCCCCGATGAGCTGGTCATATCCGTACGGCATGCCTTCGATGAACTCGGCGGCCTGGGCCAGTTCTGCCGCGCGCCGGACCTGTTCGCGGGTCGCCTCCGGCCGTCCGAACGCGATGTTCTCGTGCACGCTGGCCGAGAACAGGAATGTCTCCTGCAAGACCAGTCCGATGTGTCGGCGGAGATGGACCGGATCC
>JBMFXK010000103.1:0-8345 GCA_049964315.1 Clostridia bacterium
GTCGGAGACCCCGCCGGAGGCCTCATCCGATGCCGTTAGTTAAGAATGGCTCTACGAGGATGCTGGCGCCTCTGCCGTTCGTCTCCCTCTTCGCCTTCCTGCAGGGTGGCGGATTTACGATGCGCCGGACGGGAACCGGAGCGCACGTGACGGTGCACCTGGCCGGAGTGCTCCTGAACTCCATCACTCTCGCCTTCATGGCGGTGGCCATTGGGTCGAGTTTGCTCTGAGTGCGCTGTTCCTGTCCTGCTACGCGCCGCCAGCAGGCTTCGGCGCGGCGAGTGAAAGCCTGCGGCGCATCGGCCAGCCATGGCTCGTCGCCATGGCGCTCATGCTGCTCCTGGCACGCGGTGTGCTGATGGATCTCTCACGGACGGCTAGGGGCCTCTCGTGGCTGTTGTTCGTCGGGATGGTGGACCTCTCGGCAGGACTGTGGCTGGCGGGACGGGACGCGCCGGGACCGGCACTGCTCACGGTGCTGCTGGGGACCCTGACCGGGCTCATGGGCACGGCCGTCTGGCAGCTTCCGTAGATGTTCCGTGGATGATCGTGGGCCGGGTGCCCATCGGCGCCGTGTTCACCAATCCGGCGATGGCCAGCGCGCTTATGGTGGTGCTCGGAATCGGCATCGTTCTCGTCGTGCCAAGCCTCGTGTAGCGCGGGCGCATGGTGCTGCGGGACGCGTACGGGGTCCTGCCGCGCGCCTAGCTACTCGTCACGCAGCACGTAGCCGATACCCGCCCGGGTTACCAGGTGGCGGGGGTGGCGGGGCTCCACCTCGATGAGATGGCGGAGCCTCCGCACGTACACCCGCAGGTATTCCACATCGTCCTGGTACTCCGGCCCCCAGGCACGGGCCAAGAGATAGTCGTGGGTGAGGACATGGCCGCATTGGGATACAAAGAGGGACATGAGCCGCCATTCGGTGGCGGTGAGCGGCTTGCGTTCCCCGCGTACGACGACCTCCCGGGTTACGGGGTCAAGAGCGATGGAGCCGCAGGCCGAAACGGCCTCCGGAGTTCCGCCCCTGCTCCGACGGAGGACCGCGCGGATGCGGGCCAAGAGTGTTTCCGGGCGGAAGGGCTTGACGACGTAGTCATCCGCACCGAAGTCAAGCCCCTGGATCATCTCGGCCTCGGTGTCGAGCGCGGTCACCATCACAACCGGCACTCGTGATTCCTGTCGGATGCGGCGGCAGACCTCATAGCCGTCCATGTCAGGCAATCGGAGATCCAGCACTACGAGGTCACAGGGATGCGACCGCAGCGTGGCCAGGGCTTCCGCTCCATCCGCGGCCTCCTCCACCAGGTAACCGGCCAGGTGCAGGTTGGTGGAGATCAAGCGGCGGTAGCGGGGTTCATCATCCACAACCAGGATCCGCTGCTCAAAACCGGTTTCAGGCATCAGGTGCCCCTTCCTCCACATCAGCGAGGGGCAGGTCCAGGATGACGCCGAGCCCCCCCAGCGGCGCATTCTCAGCCCGGATGGATCCGTGGTGCGCGACGGCGACGGCGCGGGCTATGCTGAGGCCAAGGCCCGTGCCGCGCGCCATGTCAGGACGCTCGCGGTGGCTCCGGTAGAAGCGATCAAAAATTCGCGAAAGGTCGCGTTCCGGCACGCCGGGACCGTGGTCGCGCACCGTTATCCTGACGTGGCCCTCCACCAGCTCTGCCCGGATCTCAATGGCGCCCTTCGAGTACTTCACCGCGTTTTGAATGAGGTTCGTGAGCGCATCGCCCAGTTTCTCGGGATCGGCCCATACCCGGATCTGGGCGTCCGCCTCTACCTGCAGGCGAAGACGCTCGGACGGCGGGAATCGCCGTATGACGTCCTCGATCCAGGAGGAAAGCCGCACCAGCCTCGGTGCGACGTGCACCCCTTGGGCATCCCACACGGCCATGGTCAGCACATCATTGACCCGTGCCTCAAGGCGCTCTGCTTCGTCCAGAATGGTGTGAATAAACTCGTCCACCTCGTCCGCTGTCAGCCGGTCGCGGGCGTTCTCCAGGGTGGCCGCATACCCTTTGATGAGACCGAGGGGGGTGCGGAGTTCATGGGTAAGCTGGGCAAGCTGCTGCGCGTCCTGTCGTGCCTCCTCCCGGATCCGCGACATCGGCCCCGCTTCCGGGACCAGCGTGATGCGGCCCAGCACCGCCTCCACCTGCTGCCGAAAGAGGGGCTGGTCCAGGTCTAAGCGGACCTTGCCGGCTCCGAAGAGGAGGAGCGCACCGAACACGGTCCCGGCGACCATCAGCGGGTGCACCAGCGACACGGGAACGTCCCATCCAGGCACGGCGGGCAGATGAGATGCCGCTGGTGCATCCGGTCGCCAGGACGTCCGCTCGGAAAGTGCATACCCAACACCGCTCAAGGCCGGGTCTATCAACGCCAGGGGAACCGGACTCCAGGGCACCGGCAGCCGCGGCCCTTGATAGACGAACGGTTCCAGGCAGTCCTCCTCACGCTCGGGATGAAAGCGGAGGACCGCCGCGTCGGAAAAGCCGCCCCGGGCTACCCCGTACGCCAGGAGATCGCGCAGGACAGCTTTCAGATCCGCATCTGGGGACGCCACCTGCCGCACCAGGGCCTCAAGCCGCTGCAGGTCCGCCTCCAGATCGGCATGGCGCTCCTCACCCCGACTCATCCGCCCCTGAAACTGCGCCATCAGCACCGCGAGCCCTGCCAGGAGGGCCAGCACGACGACGCCCAGCGGGCCGAAGCTGGCTGCCCCGTGGAGACTCGCGAGCCCCGACACACGGGCCAGCGCCGCTCGCTCGAGGCTGCGCGCGGGCGTTCCGGCCGGAAGCCGGAGTGCCGCCGCGGCCAAAGCCCTGAGTGCGGCCTCGCGGCCTGCATGGTGCAGGGCTGCCTGGTGGAGGGCCTCCAGGCTGGCCGAGAGACCGAGGTACGCTTCCCGCCAGGCTGTCTCCTGCCTCCGCCAGGCCCACCCATACAGAAGTGCGAGAAGGGCAAGAACGAGGAGAAGCGCTCCATACGACCGGCGCACCGATTGCATTCGGCCAGACATCCCGAAGCGCATAACCGCTGGTGGGCCTCCGCATCCATTTTGGCTCCACACTATCACGCCGGCGTTCCGCTCCAGACACCGCCTGGTGTGGGCGATTACCTCACGCGATAAGAATTCTGCCTCACGTTTCTGTGAGGCCGTCTTTTCGTGCGACCCTGTG
Source organism: Clostridia bacterium (assembly GCA_049964315.1). GTDB lineage: Bacteria > Bacillota > Sulfobacillia > Sulfobacillales > JAIMBI01 > JAKATP01. Next base: position 3,189 of record JBMFXK010000103.1, read on the forward strand.
TGTGTGAGGAGGATCATCAGTGGAATCGACCCGCAATGTCACCCTGAGCCTTCCCGAGCGGGTGTTGAAGAAGGCCAAACATATAGCCGTGGAGCGCGAGATTTCGCTCTCGAAGCTCCTCAGCGAATATATAGAGGCCATTGTGGACGAGTCCGAGGCGTACGAAGAGGCTCGCCGCCGCGCCAGGGCTTGGCTCGAACGAGGCTTTCCGGTCGACGAGGCGCCGAATGACTACGCATGGACGCGAGAGGAGCTCCATGACCGCGGTTGACCTTGAGTTCGTAGATGCCAATATCCTGGTCTATGCCCACGACGCACACCCGGCCGTCCGCCCAGAGCGTGAGCGGGCACGCCAGCTCCTCGATCGACTCTGGGAAACCGGCACGGGCCGCCTTTCCACGCAGGTACTGCCGGAGTTCTACGTAACCGTGACGCGGAAACTGCGATTGCCTCTCCGAAATGCGGAGGCCTACGAGATTGTCAGTCAGTACTCTCTGTGGCCCGTTCATTCGCCCACCGCAGCAGATGTCCTGGCAGCCATTCGCCTGCATCACGAGAGTCAGCTGTCGTATTGGGATGCGCTCATCCTCGTGAGCGCCGGCCGGGCGCACTGTAAGCGACTTTGGAGCCAAGACCTCAAGGCAGGGCAGACGATTCAGGGCGTCGAGGTCAGAAATCCCCTCGTCTAGCCTTGATTCCGTCGAGAACGTCCACCCCGCATCCTGGCCGAAAGGCGTCTAGGACCCCGGATACCGCACCCGTTCGGTTATCACCTGAGCCTCCTGGAAGAAGCCCAGGTAGTCCGGACCCCCGACTTTGGGCCCCGTTCCCGACCACTTGTACCCCCCGAAGGGGTGCACGCCCGCCATCGCGCCGGTGGAGCTCCGATTCAAATAGAGATTTCCCACGTAGAACTGCTCGCGGACATAGTCGAGTTCGGCGCCAGCCCTGGTAAAGGCCGCCCCCGTCAGCGCGTATTCCACCCCGTTTGCGATGCGAACGGCATCCTCCAGCGAGCGGGCGGGAATCACGGACAGGACCGGACCGAATATCTCTTCCTGCGCCAGCGGAGACGTGGGATCTACGCCGTCCACCAGGGTGGGCGTGACGGTGAATCCCCATTCCTCGTCGCGCGCGCCCTGCAGGATGACTGTCCCGTGCTGCGCGGCTGCGGCCATGTACCCTTCCACCTTATCCCGCGCGGCAGCTGTGATGAGGGCCCCGTACGGACGGTTGTCGACGGCGCGCCCGCGCGCCCGCGCCGTCTTTTCCATCTCGCCGCGCAGGTGCTCCACCAGCTGATCGTGGATGCCGGGCAGCGTAATCACACGCGAGGTGGCGGAGCACTTCTGACCCTGATATCCAAGTGCAGCCCGCACAATTTCTGCGGCCGCCCACTCCACCTCAGCCTGTTCGGTGACCAGGGTGGCGTTCTTTCCTCCCATCTCGGTCATGACGCGTCGCAGGTGCATCTGGCCCGGCACCACCGTCGCGGCGCGCCGGGCAATCTCAGTGCCCACGCGCCGCGAGCCCACGAAGGCCACGAAGCGAACCCGCGGGTCCTCTACGAGGGCTTCGGACAGCTCGCTTCCGATTCCGGAGACGAGATTGACGGCTCCCGCAGGAATGCCGGCCTGCAGCAGGATCTCGACCAGCAGAGAGGCAAGCACCGATGCTTCTTCGGACGGCTTCAACACTACCGTGTTGCCGGCAGCCAGCGCCGCCACCACCATGCCCAGAGGAAGGGTGGCGGGGAAGTTCCACGGGGAGATCACGACGCCCACACCGAGCGGCCGGTAGCGGTACTCGTTGATCTCGGTGTGGAGCGGCTGGATCTCTTTGCCCTCCGCCCACTTCAGGATCTGGCGGGCATTCCACTCGAAGTGGTCGATGGCCTCGCCCAGCTCGCCATCCGCCTGGTCAAAGTTCTTGCCCACCTCAAATGCCATCCAGGCGAGAAACTCACGGCGGCGCTGGCGCAGAAGATCCCCTGCCCGCAGAAGCCGGGAGGCGCGTTCCCGGACGCTCACCCGTGACCAGGCGAAAAACGCCTGGGATGCCACATCGATGGCCCGGGTGACGTGAGTGGGTTCGCCCAGCGCCACCTCACCCACGACGGTCTCGGGATGGTCGGGACAGCGCGAGGCGTGCCAGCGCGCGGTCTCGATCCGGTCGGCGCCGATGATGAGGGGGTAGCGGCGCCCGAGGCGCGCCTCCACCTCCCGCACCGCGGCCCCCATGCGGGCCTGCTCGTCAGGGTTTGTAAAGTCAAGCAACGGTTCGTTCGAGAAGGGAAAGAGCGCCATGGATGCTGATGCCTCCCTTGTTGGGTGCGCGGCTCGTTGAACCGCTGGTTCATGTTCATTCAGTTGTCGGTCAGATGCGCCAATGCGCGCTCAGGACCGGGCCAGGGGCGGATTGACCAGCGACGGCTGCTCCGGCACGTAGCCGAGGCGCACATCAAGCCGGTCCCGGGCCGCGAGGAGCGCCTCGGCCAGCGGGCCGAGCAACCGGTCGAGAGGAACACGCGCAGCATGGGTGGATAGATTGACGCTGGCCACCACCGCGCCGTCGGCATTGCGGACCGGCGCGGCAATCGAGCGCAGACCAGGCTCCAGCTCCTCGTCGCTGACGGCGTACCCGTAGGTGCGGAGGTTGAGGAGGTCCGGCCAGAGCGCCTGGGGACTCCGCCGCGTCCGCTCGGTGCAGGCGGGCCACGGAGATTCGCCGAGGATGTCGGTCAGGTCGGCCTCGGCGACATCCGCCAGCAGAGCCTTGCCGAGCGAGGTGGCGTGAAGCGGGAGCCGCGATCCAACCTGAAGATTCACGGATAGGATGCGGGGGGCGGCTGGAATCCTGACCAGGTACACCACCTCCCGTCCATCCCGGATGGCCAGGTTGCTGCTCTCGCCGGTTGCCTCGGACAGGGCCTGCAGGATGGGGCGGGCGGCATCCGGCAGGTCCTGGGCGGCCAGATAGCGACGCCCGAGATCGAGCGCCCGTGGTCCCAGCCGGAATCGTTTGCCGGGCCCGTTCGTGAGGTAGCCGAGATCGACCAGGGTCTGGGCCAGCCGGCGGGCGGTGGGTTTATTGGTGTCCAGCGCACGGGCGAGCTCCGACAGCGTCAGTTCCCGGCGGTGCTCGTCAAACACCTCCAGCAGCGCCAGGCCCCGCGACAGGGCCTGCACGAAATAGCGAGGCCGGGCACTGCCGGATGTCATGAACGGACGTCCGCGGTGTCTCGCACCAGATCGCCGAAACGCTCAATGCCGTCGAGAAGCACTGACTCCGGAATGTTGAGCGGCGGCATCAGCCGGATGACATCGTGGCGGACACCGGCCGGATGGAGGTACAGTCCCCGCTCCAACCCGCCCCGGATGATGCGCTCGACCACCTCCGGCGCTCCGGTGCCCTGGAATTCGACCGCCAGCATGAGCCCCCGTCCGCGCACCTCTCGCACGTCGGGCCGCCCGGCCAATTCCTGCAGGCGGGCCAGCGCGGTCGCACCCAGAGATGCCGCCCGGTCCACCAGATGCTCGCTGCGGATGACATTGAGCGTGGCCAGGCCTGCAGCGCAGGAGACTGGATTGCCTCCGAAGGTGCTGCCGTGAAGCCCCCCCGGCCACGACTCCAGGAGTCCCCGGCGCGCGAGCAGCCCGCCGAGCGGCAGGCCACCGCCCAGTGCCTTTCCCAGCGTGATGAGGTCAGGTTCGATCCCTTCGTGCTGGTAGGACCACATACGGCCGGTGCGTCCAAAGCCACTCTGCACCTCATCCACGACCAGCAGGATGCCATGGTCCCGAGTGATCTGGCGGAGCCACGGCATGAATCCGGTCGGCGGGATGATGTAGCCGCCTTCCCCCTGGATGCCCTCCACCACCACACAGGCGACCTGCTCCGGTTCCACCTCGAGGGCAAAGAGCTGGTCCAGCTGCTGGCGCGTGTGCGCGAACGCCTCGTCCGCGGACATGTTTAGACGCGTGGGGGCAGGATAGTCGATATGGTACACCGACGGCAGCAGGGGCTCGTACGACGAACGGTAGCGGGCGGCCGACGCCGTCAGCGAGAGGGCGCCCAGCGTGCGGCCGTGAAAGCTTCCGCGAAAAGCGATGATAGCGGGACGACCGGTCGCAAAGCGCGCTGCCTTAATCGCCGCCTCGACCGCTTCCGCCCCTGAATTGCCAAAGAATGTGAGGGAGCCGTCACCCACCTCTGCCTGCAGCGCTTCGGCATAGGCCACCACGCTGTTCTGGTAGCCGCTGCCGCTGTAGACGTGCATGTGTCGGCGGACCTGTTCGGTCACGGCTTCCACGACGGCGGGATGACCGTAGCCCAGCGCGTTCACCGCAATGCCCATGACGAGGTCAAGGCAGCGGCGCCCGTCGCTCGCAACCAGATACGGGCCGTCCCCGTGCGATATCTCCATCTCCGTCTCCATGGGAACCACCGGGGCAAGGACGGCCCGGTACCGCTCGGCAAGCGTCATCGTACACCTCCGGTAACACTGTGCGTTCCACGCGAGTTCACCTTGCATCCGTTCCATAGACGCCACAGAAGTCCTGCCGAGGCTCCGCGCCGGCTCCGGCAGGAAGCCTGCCCAGTTTGACGAAGTCTGAAATACATCCTGCCCGTAACGTCCCGCGTAACCACGATAAGGAGGACCCATGCGTCCGCGAGCCCGTGATCGCAGCTTTCCCGTCGGCCGCCTTCCGACCGGACCCCACAACGCCATCACCGATGTTCCTGGTGTCCGCGTCGGCCATCACACGGTCTGGCGGGGCGAGCCAGGCGATCCCGTGGTGGCCCGAACCGGCGTCACCGTAATTGACTGCGCGCCGGAACATACCTGGAAGACCCGTTACTTTGCCGGAAGTCATATCCTCCATGGCCTCGGGCAGCTGACCGCCCGCGACATGATCCAAGCCCAAGGATTCATGACCGGCCCAATCTTCCTGACCGGCACCCGCAGCGTCGGCGCTGTATACGAAGCGGCCATCCAGGAGGCGCTGGCCGGCGGTGATGAGGTGCCGATTCCGGTGGTGGGCGAATGCGACGACGGCTATCTCAGCAGCGCCGAAGCCGTGGTGAGCGGGGATGACGTCCATGCCGCGCTGGCCGACCTGAAGGGTGGCCCGGTCGCGGAGGGGTGCGTCGGGG
>JBMFXK010000104.1:0-8338 GCA_049964315.1 Clostridia bacterium
GGGACCGGCTCGCCTAGCGCTCCCGTCAACAAGCCGAGCCGACGCCGCTGGATCGGGCACCGCCGGGAGGGACTCGCCCATCTGGGGCGCGTGTATGGTGCGGGTGACGGTTTCGAGTGCGTTATATCCGAAAGCGCCCCACAAGGGTGCCCTCCTGCGCATATCGACTCACTCGCCGGCACCCCTCGGCGTACATGTGTCATGCCCCTGCGTCCAGGACGCGACCGACTGGTCGGAGTGGACCTCGCCATAGACCACTTGGTTGTAGCCCAACCAGAATAAGTATATAATGATATCCTGATGGAGGGGTGGAGATGCACGCACGGTGGGCGGAGCTCTTTCGCGTCTTAGGGGATGCGACTCGGCTGCGTATTCTCAGCCTCTTAGGGGTCCGTGAGGCCTGCGTTTGTGAACTGGTGGAGTTGCTCCCGGTTAGCCAGCCAGCCGTCTCCCAGCACCTACGGCGCCTGAAGCAGGCGGGCTTGGTTGATGAACGTCGCCAGAAGTCCTGGACCTTCTACCATCTGCGGTCAGATATGCCGGATCCGATTGCAACATGGTTGAGGACGTTGCCCGCAGACCCTTCGGATGTGGCTTGGTTGCAGACTCACCATGTGGGACTCAGCTGCGCGGTACTGGAGTCTTCGGAGTCGATGGCGACCGTGGGGACGCGGGAGCGTTCTTAAACAAAGGAGGAACCGAATCGTGGAGCCGAAAGTCAAAGAACTTGTCGCTATTGCGGCAGCAGTAGCGAGCGGCTGTGAGCCCTGTCTCGCCACGCATGTGGCTGGCGCCCGGGACGCGGGTGCCGATTCCCGGGAGATCGACACGGCTGTTAATATTGCGCGCGCGGTGCGATTGCAGGCCGTCACGGGATTTGATGAGATCGCAGGCCGGGTGTTGCGGGGCGATCCCATCCCGGTGTTGGCGAACAATGCCGGCTGTGGCTGTGGGCCGAGCTGCAACTGTTAGGAACTTTTAGGAAAGGATGGGTCACGATGCGCGTGGACGTGTATGACCCCGAACTCTGCTGCACAAGCGGAGTGTGTGGTTCGACCCCCGACCCGACGCTGATCCGGGTCGAGGAGATGCTGGAGCAGGCGAAGGCCTCGGGGGTGACGGTGGCCCGGTATCAAATGAGCCGGCAGGCCACGGCGTTTACGGATAATCCGACGGTGTATCGCACCCTGTTGGAAGCGGGCACGGCCGCTCTACCCATGGTGGCGGTCGACGGAGTGGTGCAGTGGGTTGGGCGCTACCCCACAGCGACGGAACTCCAGGCTCAGATCGGGCAGGGGCAGGAGGCGTAGACAATGCCCTATCGCTTCTTTTCCGGCAAGGGCGGCGTGGGAAAAACTTCCCTCGCCGCCGCCACGGCGGTGGCCCTCGCCGATGCGGGAGCCCGGGTGCTCCTGGTGACGACCGACCCGGCCTCCAACCTCGCGGACGTGTTTCAACAGGTGATTGGACCGGCGCCGCGGGCAATCGATGGAGTGCCGGGGTTAGAAGCCCAGGAGATTGACGCCGAGGCCGCAGCGGCGGCCTACCGTCAGCAGGCATTGGAGCCGCTGCGTGGCGTCTTGCCTGACGCTATGCTGGCCACCGTGGAGGAGCAAATGAGCGGCCCGTGCACCGTCGATGTGGCGGGGTTCGATGAATTTGTGCACTGCATGGTGACGACTGACTTCGACGAGGTCGTGTTTGACACCGCGCCCACGGGACACACCTTGCGGCTGTTGGCCTTGCCTGCCGCTTGGACCGATCATATTACGGAGGCCAGTCAAGGCTCCGGGCAGACCTGCCTGGGACCGGTTGACCAGCTTCGAACGTCAAAAGCGCAATATGAGGCGGCCCTGGCGACATTGCAGGATCCTACCCAGACGACGTTTGTCCTGGTGACGCAAGCCGAACGGGCGGCCGTGGCGGAGACGCTTCGCGCTGCCGAGGAGCTTAAAGCCTTAGGACTAGTTGAACCCCAGCTGATCGTCAATGGGGTGATTCCGGACGACGCGGCCGATCATCCATTCTTTACCGCGCGTCGGGCTATGCAAGAGGACGCGATGGCCACCTTGGAACAGGCGTGGGGGCAGCCGGTGGGACGAATTCCCTTGCAAGCGGGTGAGATCACGGGGCTCACCGCTCTGCGCGCGCTGGGAAAGTGGGTGCGGACCGATGTCCCTATCTCCCGTTAAGAGCATGCCGCAGCGACTGTTTTTTGCCGGTAAGGGGGGCGTTGGGAAAACTACAGTGGCCGCGGCGGTAGCCGTGCGCCAGGCCCGTGCGGGCCGCAAGACGTTGCTATTGACCACCGATCCGGCCGCCCATACGGGCTTCGTGCTAGGAATTACAGTGGGGGAGGATCCCGTCCAGGTACCCGAAGTCGCCAATCTTTCGATGGCCCGCATTGACCCGGCGGAAGCCACCGCGCGATACCAGGCGGCGATCCTTCGCGACGCGGAGGCCCAGTACTCGCCGGACACGGTGGACCGGTTGCGCGAGGAGCTGAAGTCCCCCTGCACGGAAGAGGTCGCAGTCTTCCGGCGGTTTTTGTGGGCGCTCCTCACCCCAGAGTATGAGACCGTTGTGTTTGATACTGCGCCGACCGGCCACACCTTACGTCTCCTGAGTTTGCCCCTCAGCTATCAACGACAGCTGCAGGTCAAAGCGGCGGGCACTGAGACCACGCAGGCCGCGGACGACGCGGAGGCAGCAACGATGGCCGAGGCGCTGACGGTGTTGCGCGACCCCGTCCAGACTAGGTGGGCCTGGGTGGTATACCCGGAGGCCACCCCGATTCGGGAGGCCGCACGCGGGGCCGCAGAGATGGCAGCTCTTGGGATTGGGACCGGCTGGGTGGTGGTAAACCAGGTGTTGCCGGAAGCCGTGTGTGTGCACCCCCTATTTCGGGCACGCTATGCCATGCAACAACAATATGTGGCCAGTCTCGCCGATCAATTCCCTGACGCGGTGCAAGTTTCGCTGCCGTTGATGCCCACCGATGTGGTCGGCATTGCGTCTGTCGCAGCGCTGGGGGACCACCTGCCGCCGATCGAAGCGGGCTCGTTCGTTGAGGAGCGGAGCACCAAGAAGGAGTGAGGAATATGGCTAAGATAGCGGTAGTGGTGTTGTCCGGCCAGGACAATCCCAGTCGTGCCAGTGCGGGGTTGCACGTCGCGAAACGCATGTACGAGGCACGCGAGGCCAATGGGATTGAGGCGGTCGAAGTGTTTTTGTTCACCGAAGGGCTGAGGGTTCTCGGAGACAGGGACAGCGAACTGCGTGGACTCATCCAAGACCTGTTGGATGCCGGGATTGTCGTTGGCGGGTGCACTAATCAACTCAATAGCTGGAACCTGGCCGAGCAGGCGCAAAGCGCGGGTGTTCTTGCCGAATTTGCCCGTGACGCCTTTTCGCGCTATGCCCGGGACGGCTGGACCGTCCTAACGTTTTAACATGGCTTCGCACAATACGCGGGAGCTGACCGGGGACAATGCGACAGCCTGGTACTGGCCGGCATGGGCCGCCCAGGCCTCCCTCCCTACTTTCCAGGTACGAGACACGGAGTCGAGTCATGGGCGCTACGCGCAGGCCACCAAGACGGTGCTGGTAAAGGATCTGGTCAAGTTCCACGGCCACGCTTGCGACGGCTTGTTCCGGGGAGTGATAGCGCTCTCGCTGGCGTTGCCACGGTTGTTTCCTGACGGCGTGGTCGATCGTACCGATCTGCGTGTGCTGTCCCGGAACAGCCCCTGCCTCGGCGACGTTGCCGCGTATCTGACCGGCGCCCGGGTACGTTTCAATACCCAAGATGTCCGGGGGGAACCGGGGGTTTGGTTTGTAGTGCAACGGGGGACGGCGGGCGAGACCGTGCGGGTCACCGAGAATGCGGGGGTCTATCCGCCCGCGCTGACCGCCGAGGAGAGTCGGCTTACGGCGACGCCAAGTGCCACCACACCCCAAGCGTTGGACGCCCTCCAAGCTGCTCAGTGGGACTGGGTGCGCACGGTTCTGCTTGCCACGCCGTGGCAGGCCTTGTACACGGTGACCCCGGTACCGGATTTTGTCTGGGAGTCGGTACCGTATAAGCATGCGGGTCAGCGGACGGACGTGCTCTTTCGGGACATCCCGCGCGATCGGTGATTCCGGCGATAGGGGGGCGTTGCGCCCTACCTCCAGGGCTGCACCAGGGCCCACGACGCGGGAACCACGATGACCGTTGCACTGCCCGTGGGTTTGTTGGTTGTTCGGAGCCGCGTGGCCTCCCGATGGGGTGGAGGGCTCTCGGACGGGCCGCCACGGCGCTCTTGGTCGCAGTCATATACTGGTGAATGTGGCCACGTCAGCATCGTGCGCGACGGCCACGCTCACCGTCATGGCCGGTCGCCTGTCATCGAACACCAAGGGTGGGACTACGTGCGCGTCGGGCTGACTATCACGCTTCCGGTGTTGGTAATCATCGTGGCGGGCCATGTGGAGTTGGACCGCAGTCATCGGATAAGGGGAATGCCCGGTGCAAACGTATGAGGTGCAGCTAACCCGGAACAATACCCAACATGTGATCGCGCGGACCCGCGAATGGTCGTTGACACTCGGCGCCAAGCGTGGAGACCCCACCGCCGGATTTAATCCGGTGGAGACTTTACTATCGGCGCTGGGCGCATGTCTTCTCACGGCGGTTCAGCTCGTGGCCGATCTGTCGCACGTGCCCATCACCTCCATAGCTATCCGCGTTACGGCGACCCGCCAAGACAAGCCGCCCCAGCTCGTGTCACTCGGCTACGAGATGACGGTGGAGACGCCCGTGCCCGAGGAACGGCTGACACGCTTGGTGGAGATGGCCAAGCGCAACAGCACGGTGTATCAAACCTTGTCGTTGTCCGTGCCGGTATCCGGGACCGTGATCCGTCACGATGCGTTGGACGGCCTGGGAGGGACATGATCCGGTCTCCGCGCTCGGTGAGACAGGCAGTAGGACTGTACGGTGAAGGGCCAGGGCTCCGGATTGGGAACAGCGCGTTCCCGTCATGGAGACACCAATCCACCCCTGGCGCGAGGTCGTGACGACACTTCTAATGGAGCCCGCGTGCGCTGTATCCTCCGGCGCGGAGACCCGAGCCCCGGTATCGACCTTGGGCCTTCGCGGGGTTGTGCACCCGGCCGCCCGTCGTGCCCTTAGTATCCTTCAAGCGGGGGTTTGGGATTCACCACGCTCAGGGAGCCGCGTTCTCGCGTTGGGCGCAGGCGGCGTGGCGCGCGTCGGTCGCTGGATCGCGCCCGGCGTCGTCCTGCGGGAGCCGACACCGTGGTGTTGCGGTCCGGGACCCTCCACCACGCCCAGAGCCACATTGCCCAAGCCGCCAGGCTTCCCAACGCTAGCCAGCCAAACGCTAGAATCACTTCCTGGCGAGGGTTAGGTGCCGCCTGAACCAAGACGAATCCAGCGCCTAGCCCAAGGCCGAGGCCACTCGCGCACGCCAGGCGCGAGACGCACGGCGGGATCCTCCGGGGTCGCCGCGGGAACGGGATGACACGACGGGCGGATTCGGGGGAAGGGTGCCTCCACCGGTCCATCAATGTACCTCGTACCTCCTATCCGGGGCTCAATCTTTCGGGAGCTGCAATACGGTAGTCACATCCCCCCGCCCACGCTGTCAGTCTGCCGTGGCTATCTGTTGTGAGCCCCGCTCTTCCACCATCTGTTCCTTAGACGCTTCGCGAAGCGTCAGCCCTTTCGGTTCGCGTAAGACCAGTAAGGTGAGGAGCGCGCCGAGGACGGAAATGCCGGCCAAAAGCCCCATGGTCCCCGACAGATGCAGTTGAACCAGTAGCAGGGGGAACAGGAAGGCCGCCACCGCCGCCCCGAATTTGCCGGCAGACGCCGAGATACCGAAGCCGATGCCGCGCACGGTGACCGGGAAGACCTCCGACGGGTATATGAACGTCGTACTGTTGGGGCCGAACTCGATGAAGAAGTAACTCACGGCGTAGATGAGAAGGAAGTCGAGGGGAACGGCGCTGATGCCGGGCGCCAGCCAGAGCAGCGCGTAGGCCGCGGCCATCACCCCAAACCCGAGCACCTGAATGACACGCCGCCCCACTCGATCCACCAGGAGGGCCGAAACCCAATACCCCGGAGCCGCGGCCGCCAAGAAGATCCAGAACGACGTCATGGTATGCGAAATCAAGGTGCCGTTAGGCTCTAGGGCCTTCATGACCAGTCCCGACGAGACGCTGTTTCCGTAGAAGGCCATGTCGAGGAACATCCAGGAAAACGCGGTCCCGATGAGAGTGAGCAGGAACACGCGATTGCGAAAGAGGACGGAAACATGGCTGTCGAGAGCGGCCACCGTCCCGGTTGCTGTGACCCGGGCGCCCGTCAGTTGCTCCACGGTCTGCGCCGTCGCGCGTACATCACCCTTGACGCCCAACGAAAAGTGCGGCGTTTCGGAAATGCGCCGGCGCAGGTAAATAACGATCGCGGCCGGTATCGCGCCAAGCCCCAACATAATGCGCCACGCTAATGTCGGCGCGGCCCCAGTGTGCAAGAGCAACACGGCCACCAAGGGTCCTACCAGGAGCCCGAAACCCTGCATGGCGAAGACCGAATTGACGAGGAACCCGCGGCGCCGACGATTGGAGTACTCACTCATGATGACCCCGCTCATCGGATAATCGCCACCGACCCCCAGGCCGACGACAAAGCGTAACGCGAATAGCATCCAGAAACTCACCGAGAACGCCGACGCCAGGGCCCCGAGGGCCAGCATCATCGCTTCGATACCATAGACGGTCTTGCGCCCGAGCCGGTCCATAAGACGGCCGAAGACCAAGGCGCCGAGGACCGCTGCAAACAACGCCGAACTGTTGAGCAACATCAGGTCGAGCGTTGTCAGATGCCAGATCGGAGTCAACAGGGTCGTGACGACCCCGATGATGAACAAATCGTAGGCGTCTGTGAAAAAGCCCATCCCGGCGGTTAACCACGTCCGAAAGTGAAAGCGTTGCAGACCGCTGTCTTCCAACGGCCGGAGGACGCGATCGCGGACGGAGTCCTGCGGGCCTGAGTTCATAATGACGTGACCTCCCCTAGAAATGACGCCCCATGTCGACTGGCCTCCGAGAGCGGACCCGAGCACGGTTCGACTGTCGGGCCACGTTCATTATCGGAAATGCCCGTTAAGGCCCGAGGATCGTGTGGTTAAGTTCGTGTGAATACGATGGAGCGCTTTCGGATTGAGAACAGGTCACAACATGGGAAGCGTGAACGCCCTAGACCTGATTAGCCACCGTACCACAGGGATCCCATTCGGCCGCGCGACCAAGACCCGCTCGGCCTGTTCGCGCGGCATGGTTCCGGAGAAAACCTCGGTCAAAATGGCGGTGGAGGTGGCAGTAGAATGCGGCGAGCGTCCTGTAAAGGAGGAGGCAGGGGGGTGACGGCGGGACCCTCGTGGTGCTGGAGTCCGGATGCCCTGGCCTAATGCGTGCGGGATTCTGGGCGACTGGGGCGCTGACCGCCCGCCGATGGTGACGGGGAGCCATCCTCACGTCAGCTCAGTTTGTGGAGTGGTGGTTCGCTTGCCACAGTGTACTTGGAGGCGATACGGGAACACGGGGTGGGCTCCGCAGGCACTCTATGGGGTCTTGGGCACGCCGCGGTCCTGCTGGCGGGTTCCGCGATCGTGAGGCGCCGCCCGCTCCGGGACGGCGGGCCGACGCAGTGAGTGGCCGTTTGGCCGCAGCCGAGTGGGGGCGTAGACGACGACGTGGCTCCACGCGTGGCGGTGCCCTCGACATTTTCGTTGTCAGTCTCGTCAGGCCCATGCACGACATGCGCTCGAAGAGGCCTGGGCTGCGATGGAATCACCACAATCTCTATCGAGCTAACGCAGACCCATATACTACGATGATGCCACGCCTCCCCGCAGGTTGAGCGGCTGGTCGAGCAGTTGTGGCTCGATGATGGCGACGGGACGTGTCGATACTGACTACGGAGCTTCGGCGCCCGGCGAGTTGTCCAAGAACAGAGCACGAGGTAGCGGACGTCCTCGGGCTGGCTAGTCAGCGGTGGCAACGCTGGTGTTTCTCGGACATGGTGGTCACGCCCATGGTGCAGCTGCAGCGAAAACTTGGTATCGACGGGCTGAGGACGCCGCAATTCGCCCAAGACATCGAGCGACGTGGCGTGAGTCTGACCTCCGTCCAGCCATTTTTCCAGCGGTCCGGAGCCATCATCTCGCAAGTCGACCCACCCAGTGACGTCGGCGCCGTCGGCTCGGTCCCACGGCCGGTTGGGTGGAACGGGCGGCGGCCGCGCTCCTGCCCCTTGCGTGTGAAG
>JBMFXK010000105.1:0-449 GCA_049964315.1 Clostridia bacterium
GGCCTTGAGGACACCCCAGCGCCGGCAGGAGGTCGTCCGGCCGGCGCTGCCCGGGGATCGCGATGAGCCAGGGGCTCTCACGTGCGACGGCGTCGAACACACCGATAATGGCTGTCGCATCGGAGAGGCCGGCTTGCCGCGCCATCGTTGCTCCGCTCATCGGATGAGGCTCCTTTCCGGGGGGTTGGGATCGAGGACCTGCGGGAATCGGGCGAAGCTGATTCGGGCGGATCTGGATCTCGGATCTACTTCCGGTGCTTCTTGGCCTGTCGTGCACCCGACCAGCGCGAACTCAGGCCGGGGAGGTCCGGGACGCTTCGTAGAGTGCCATCACGTTAGCCACGTAACGCTGGGTTTCAGGGTAGGGAGGCACCCCTCCGTAAGCTTCGACCGCGGCTGGTCCGGCGTTGTAGGCCGCGAGCGCGAGCGGCACTGACCCGAACTGTCGG
>JBMFXK010000105.1:459-8233 GCA_049964315.1 Clostridia bacterium
CTTCGGGCAGGTTTCCGCCGAAGCGCTGCAGTTGGTCGGCCAGATAGGTGGCGCCTCCAAGGAGGTTCTGGGCCGGGTCCCACGGGTTGACGTTCAGGGCCGCGGCTGTTCCAGGCATGAGTTGCATCAGCCCGATGGCCCCAGCAGAACTCACGGCTTGCGGATTCCCGCCCGATTCTTCTTGCTCAACCGCCTGCACCAGCGCCGGTGGCAGACCGGTGGCCCGCGCCGCCGCCAGGGCCGCCTCGAATCCCCCGGCCGGTGCCGCGGAGCCGTCGGACATTAGGGCCGTAGACGGACTTATAGGCCTCGATGGGAAAGCAGACTCGCTTGGCCCGGAAGCGTTTAAGAGCATGAGCGCAGCGGGATTCATGGCGACTTGCCCCAGCTTTGCAGTTCGAGTCCGTAATGCCCGTCCATGGAGAGAATCGCGGCCACCCCCATGCGCAGCCCGTTGACCTTCACAACCACCGGGGCATCGGCCGGGTGGCTGAGATCGATGCGCTGTCCAATCGACAGGCGCCGCCAGGCGGCCACGGGACGGGTAACCGTCCCGAAGCTGGCACTCACCCGGACGGGCACCTGTCCATAGCCCGTGTAGTCGTTCATGAGGCCTCCCGGGTCGAACCAGTTGCCGCCGTGGATCGGGCGGTCAGCTTATCCGGGTGTGGGATCCGGATGCCCGGATCTCCCGGCAATCCCCCCTCAACCGCGGCACGATTGGCCGCCATGGTCTCGAGCAGCTCGGTCCGGGTTATCACGATCTCTATGGGCGCCTCGATCGCCAGACGAACATCTCCGTGCCGCGTCGCGACCACCGTGATGCGGATGTCGGGACCGATCTGAATGGCTTCCCCGGTCTTACGAGTGAGACACAACATGAGGCGCTGCCCTCCTTGATGACAAAAGTGGCACCGGCTCACGGATCGCGTACGGCAGATCGAGTACGACTTGCTCGCCGCAGCGCGTCCGGCGGTCGATGCACAGGGGTGCTTTCAAATTCGCGGTTAAGTGAGCTCCGGCCGTCACGATGACGAGTACCGCTCGCTGGGCGGGATCATCAGCGGCGACGGGCAGGTCTGGGGGAACAGCGTAGCTTGGCCAGAACACCTGCGGATCGCACACCGCCAGTGCCAGAGCGGGTATGGTCGCGGCTTGCAGGATCAGCCAGGGCAAGTGAGCGTGGAGGGGAAGCAGGTACCAGGTATCGGGCAGGCCTCGGACCGGACAGCGGATTTGGTCGGCCGGGTTGACCCGAAGCGTGCCGTGGTAGCGGGTGCCGAGGGCAGCCGCGCTCACGGCTTGATGACGGTCCACAGGTCCGCCTGAATGAGCATGTTGCCGGCTTGCAGCGCCGCTTGATAGACTGCCTGCTCCGTCGCCATTTGGCTCGCGACCTGGACCATGTTTGCCGACTGCGTGGTGCTGACCTGGGTTTCGAGCGTGGTGAGCCAGGTCTGCATTTGGTTCTGCCCTTGCTGGACCAGATCCTGGTAGGTCCCCGCCACGGCGTTGGCCGTGGTGATGGCGTCGAGGGCCGTCTGGATTTGGCCCTGGGCGGTGGCCGTGCTGGCCCCCGGGATCTCCGCCACCAGGGCGTTGAGCGCCTGCAGGGCGACGGAGAAGCCGGACACGCTGCCCACCATTACGCCGGCTTCAAAGCCATTGATGCTGATGGGCGTGGTGAGCCCCGGCGCGACCGGCAGCTCCCAGCTCCATGGACTCACCGTCGCCGACGACGGCGCATTGAGCAGCGCGACGCTGCTGGCGACCGGCTGCGTGGGATCACTCGCCGCGAAGACGTAGTACCCGTCGGCCTGGGTGTTCAACAGGGCGGTCAACTGTCCGACAAGCGCCTGGGCTTCAGCAACCGCGGCCCCGGCGGTGCTGCCTGACGCCGGCGAATTGACCGAGATAGCCAGTTGTTCGGCTTGCTGGAGTATGCCTGTGATACCTGTCAACCCCCCGGTCACCACCTGCAGGACGTTTCCTGCGGTGGTCTGCGAGGTCTGCAGATCGCGGGCCTGCGTCTCCTGGGCGCTCAGCGCGATAACGGCCGCGGTCCCGACGGGATTCTCGGCGGGCGTGGTGAAGGCGAGCCCGGTTGCGGCCTGCTCCTGCGTCTGGCCGATGGCTTCCTGCAGCTGACTCACTTGCTGCAGCCAGCCGTCTTGGACCAAAGTGGGCGAGATGATATCCATCGAAGGCTCCCTCCTGCGTTACGCAATCGCCTGGAGTAGGGAATCGACCAGCTGCTGTTGGATATTGAGCAGCTGGGCAGTGGCTTGAAAGGCCTGCTGGTCCTCCAGAACCTGGACCGCCGCCTGGTTGGGGTCCACGCCCACCACGCGCTGGAGCGCCTGTTGGTAGCCCGTGACGCTCGATTCGCTGGCTGTCGCGGCCTGGTTGATCTGCTCGGTTACGGTCCCGACGCCGGCGGCCAAGGTGCCCCACTGACCGAGCGCGGCATTGACGGCGGTTTGCGCTTGGGCGGCCACGCTCGACTGCAGGCCCGTCGGACTTAAGGACGGATTGACGAGCAGGCCGCCGGCCGCTGTACTCACGAAGAGGGCTGCCGAGGGATAGCCGGGCACGGTGCTCGCCAGCTGATTGCTGAGGCCGGCCATCTGGGCTCCCCAGGATTCCACGGTGCCGAGTGCCTGGAGCGTGCCGGCGAGAGCGCCGTACGCCGGGGAGAAGGCAACTGTGGTGCCGGCGGTAAAGGTGACGGACGCGCTGTACCAGGGACCGGTGGTGTTCACGGACATCGTGAGTAGGGTCCCGGTCGAACTCCCGAGCGGCACCTGACTCCCGTCGACCCAGATCGGTCCGTCGCCGGGCGCGGCGATAAGCCGCTGGTTCGTCTCGGTGGGAAGGCTCACGGCTCCGCCAATCTGGGCGAGTTGCTGGGTGAGCGCGTCCACCTGATTGAGCAGACTGTTTGCCGACTCCGTGTTGGGCGGCAACGTCGCAAGCGCCTGCTGCGTAGTCCCGAGTTGTTGGACCAGGGATCCGAATTGGGTGGCTTCCTGTCCGGCCTGCTGAATGAGGGAGCTGGCGACCTGCGAGAGCTGGCCCTCGAGGGAGTCGACGGCCTGCGCCACCTGCTGGGCGGCACCATAGACGGCCTGGGCGGCCGCCGCACTGGTCGGAGCATCCTGGTAGGCGCTCCACGCCGTCTCTAACTGCTGAAGGGTGGTCTGTACGCCGCCGGAGGCCCCAGCGCTAAACGCGGATTGAAGAGGCTGGAGTGCCTGGACTGCCGTAGAGGCCAGCGCTGCGGTGCCCATCGCACTCAGGAGTCCCGCGGCCGCGGTGGGGTCCGTGGCGCGCTGGATCGTGACGACCTCCATCCCATTCGGAGGGGGAGGCGTGCTGGTTCCGATCGGATCGATGCCTGCCGGGGCCGTGGCGATGACCGCCTCCTCGGCGTGATAGGTGGGGTCCGACGCCCCGGTCGTATTTTGACTGGCGGTGGCCAGGGCCGCCTCGTCGGCCGCCAGCGTGTTCTGAATGAGGCCGAGGAGATTGCCCACGGCGCACCATCCCTTCTTTGTCTACCAGACTGCCGGCGGGTTCACCCGTCGCTGCCAATCCTGCATCCAGGCCAGCCGGACCCTGAGGTGGGTGAGGGAGCGGTGAATGTCCGCCCGGAGCGGACGGAGGGCGGCGGCCGCGAGCGCGCGATCGGCCGGATCCGCTGTCCCCAGCGCACGGCTGCACCGTGCCAGAGCGTCGGCGAGATCGGCCGTTGCCCGCAGGCAGGCGGATGCGTCGTTGCCTTCCAGCGCGGCCTGCTGGCGGGCGACCGCCTGCTGAGCATCGGCCACCGCGGCCCACAATGGCGGTCGACGCATCATGACGCGCTCCCTTCGGAGCCGGTCAAGAGACGGGTGATGCGGACGGCGTAATGGTCTCCGACCACCACAAGATCTCCGAGTGCCACGGGATGTCCGTTCAAGAGCAGGGTGGCGGGATCCCCGACTGCCGCTGCCAGGGGGAGTCGGGTGCCCTTGCCGAAGTGCTTGACCTCTTCGAGCGGGACGTCGATATGGCCGATCTCCACTTCTACGGTCAAGGGGACATCCTCGAGAGCTCCTTCGGGGCTGTCGATAACGCCCTCCTCATCCGCCGTCAAGAGTTCGAGTTCCACGGGCTGCGGCGGGCTCTGCTCGCTCATTCCAGGTCCTCCTCTACAGACGCCAGCGCCGCATCAGCAGGCGGCATCCACGTCGACAACAGTTTCATCCCGCGGTGATGAGCGACCGTCCCCATGACCGCCGTCGCTTTCGGTGTCCCGTTGATCGTGACCACCAGGGGATCGTTCCGGTGCACTGGCCAGGCCAGCAGCTGACCGGCGGCCAAATCGCGGACGGCCTTGGTCGGCAAGGGCAAGGGCGGCAGCCGAAGACTCAGACGCACCCGGGACGCCTCCAACACACGGTTCCAGGCGCGTTGGTCGTGCGGGCCCACGGTCGGCGGCTGCTGGCGGCGCAGGGCTTCGGCCGCATCCAGCGCGAAGTCGGCGAGCCCCCAAATGCACCACAGCGGTGCAGGCTCTCCCCAGTTCAGTGTGAAGCGGGCCATCATCACCCAGTCGCTGTCTCCGCCCCAGGCAATGTGGGAGGGCGAAAATTCCGTCCGCACGCTGAGGGCCGGCCATGTCCAGCACGGCTCATTCTGACTGGGTAATCGGAACCCACTGTTCCAATCCGTCAGGATGTCGTGCCAGGTCGAGGTCTCAAACTCGGTCAGTTCGCGCGGGGTTTTGGGGGCGACGCCTTCCCCGCCGATCCAGCGGTCGAAGAGACGCAGCGCCGTATTCACCTCCGTCGCAAACACGATGCGCGTGCCCCCCGCGTACGCCGACACGACCATCAAGGCCGGCCAGCTCTGCGTCAGCTGCTGGAAGCCGGTCTGTTCGAGGACGTCCAGCGTTAAGGTGATCGGTTCCCGGCACAGCATCGTGAGCTTGTTGCCGGTCACCCGTGCCCAGGTTTCGAGCACCGTCCGCGCCGCCTCGCGGTGGGGGCGGGGAACGGGGTGGGGCTGGCGGAAATCGTATTCGGTGTAAGCACTCACGCCACAGAGACTCCCTTCGATGCGGGCAACGCGGTGAGGTAAACAGCCAATGCCACTTCGTCGGGCGTCGGGTCGTAGATCAGGTGCAGTGCCGCCAATACGGCCTCGCGAGAGAGTTGCTGCAACACCTGGGCCGCCACCTGATCGATCGGCGTACCGGCGAGCAGGGCGAGAAGAGTCTGCCACGCTGGCCGGAAATGCGGCTGGATCTTGATCAGCACCAGGAGGTACGCCGCGGCCCGGGGTCCCTGCTGTTGCAGGAGCGCCAGGCGGGCCAGCTGCCAGAGGGGCTTGAAACTCCCCACACCAGTTTCCGTCTGGAGAAAGCCGGTCTGCTCTCCACACGCAAGCGCCTTCTTGTAGCCTGCCTCCGCCCCCTCCCAGTCTTGCTGCGCCGCCGCGATTTGGCCGCGCAAGAAGTGGAAGTCGGGATAGCGGGGCCAGTGCTGGATCCCACGAATGAGGGCCCGATTGGCCCGATGGGCGTCACCGGCGCTCCAGTATGCCTTGCTGATGGTGACCGCCACCAGCGGCTGCAGATCCGACCTCAGGGGCAGGAGCTTCTGCGCCCGCTCGGCTTCTTTGGCAGCCTCGAGTCCGCGTCCGGCCTGGATGAGGGTCTGCGCGCGCTGCCAAAGGACGTAGGGGTCCTGCGGGTGTTCCCGCTTCATCTGGTCCAGCAGTGCGAGATTGCGATCCACCTTGCCCCGACTGATGGTGACCGCCCCGAGGTAGCCGTAGTGAAGCAGACGGACATCGAGTGATCCCAGCTTCAGCCCGGCTGCAAGCAGGGAGGGAATGATCTGTTCGTGGACACGTCCACTCCAGCGGATCCGGGGATCGCTCCGGAAAAGTCGCGTGACACGCGCTTCGGAGAGGTCCTCAGGACGGTCGGCCAGGGAGACAATACGGATGTTGTAGGCATCGGCGGTCGGGCGTGTCACGGCCGTGAGCAGGGCGGGAATATCGTCGGCGACCAGGCGTTCGTCGGCATCCAGCACCAGAACCCACGGGGTCTCAACGCATTCCAACGCTTGATTTCGGGCCCACGCGAAGTCCTGCCGCCAGGGGATCTCAAGGACCGTCGCCCCAGCCTGGCGGGCAAGTTCCTGCGTGCCGTCGGAGGAACCCGTGTCCACGACGAAGATGGCGTCGGCGATCGTGTTCACGGATGCCAGGCAGTCGGGGAGGAACGCGGCTTCGTCCTTCGCGATGATGGTCACGGTGATTCCCGTCACGAGACCGCCTCCACTGCTGCACCCGCAAGGCGTCGGTAGAGTTGCTCGGCGAGCGCTTCCGCCCAGGTCCGGACGCCCTCGACGCGGGTCGCGTCGTGGTGTTGGAGCACGGCCTGCACTTCGGTCCAGGCCCAGAGATTGCTCAGGCGAAAGCGCTCCCCGTCGGGGGTGGAGCGGTCAGCCAGGTCGTGGAAAGCTGCCAGAATCTGTTGGGCATGAGTGCCGGCCCGAACCAACGCAGCCCAATCCTCTTGCACAATCGCGGCGCTCATGGCGTAACACTCGCGAACCACACCCTGGTACATGATGAAACCGGTGTGGTCGGGATCGGACACGGTGACGGCGGCCTCGGCGTAGGCTTGCTGGGGATTCATATCGGGTTAGCCTCCTGAGATGGCGTTGCCGTTGGAGTTGAGAAGTGAGGACATGTCAAGCACACCGGAGGGCTCGGGATCCAACAGGGCGACGTTGGCTCAGCGTACGCTGGCCTGGAATCGTGTCGGTTAGCCTCCAGATCTGGTGTTGCCGTTGGAGTTGAGAAGCGAGGACATGATGGCGTTGGTCTGGT
Source organism: Clostridia bacterium (assembly GCA_049964315.1). Classification (GTDB taxonomy): domain Bacteria; phylum Bacillota; class Sulfobacillia; order Sulfobacillales; family JAIMBI01; genus JAKATP01. The sequence goes on from JBMFXK010000105.1 coordinate 7,348, forward strand.
TCTCCTCGGAGGCCAGTTGGACGAGTTGCGAGGACCACGCGAGATACGCCTGCCGCGCGGCCGTGTCCATCTGCTGAACCTCGGTGTTGTCCTGGTTGACGGTGTCCTGCAGCTGTCGTTGGATGTCCTGTAGGCCAGTGATGCTCGAACCCGTGGTGCTGTCGGACCCGGTGCCAAACCCGGTGGCCCAGGATTGTGCCGTGCTGGACAGGGTTTGAAAGAACGCGGCGACGCTCACCGGCGCTGCAGCGAGTGCGGCCGCGAGCGATGCGCTGTTGATCTGCAGGGTGGGCACTCCGGTAGTCCCGCCACTCCAGGTGATGCCGAGCGCGGTGAACGATTCGCCATCCACCTGCAGGTCGCTCCACTGATTCGCGAGATCGTTCAGCGTCATCATGGGCATGTCGCTCGTGATCACCTGGTAGGGGTTGGTGGAAGCCCCGGTGCCGGGCATCGGGCCCCAGGCTATCGAGAACGTGTCGTTCACCCATTGGTTCCAGTTCGCCACGAAGGACTGCACCGCCGCTTCGCCCGCACTGGCGTCCGCACTTACGGTTATCGCGGTGGAGCCAGTTTCCTGAAGGCTCAGGGTCACGCCGGGAATCAGGGTGGCAATCGTGTTGGTAGTACTGCTTACGCTGGCCGAGCCCATCGAGACCACCGCTGACTGGGCGGCCTGGACCACGGCCACCGAGCCGGTGCTGGTGAGGACCCCAACCGCCTCCCAGTCTGCGGCGGCCGCACTGGCGAGGCTGCCGCCGTACACGATCGGCTGATCCGTCTGGGTACCGATGAGCTCCAAGTAAGAACCGGTGCCGTCCGTGACCACATTCGCGTCGACCGGTGCCCCGGCCGCATTGATCGCGGCGGCGAGGGATGTCAGGGT
>JBMFXK010000106.1:0-8221 GCA_049964315.1 Clostridia bacterium
CTGGTGTTTTTCAGCACCACCGGTCCGGGCGCCAGTCACGTTGGCATTTACATAGGCGGAGGAGAGTTTGTCGCCGCGGACACATACGCCACCGGGGTTACAATCGACTCCTTCTCCTCGTATTGGATGTCTCACTTCGTCGGGGGCACGGTGCCCCCTGGACTCTAAAGGGGGATGGGGATAATCTCTCCGCCCCCCGCTCCTTGAAGGGAGGGTGAGGATGCCGCCCACGGCACCCGCACCTGACAGGCAACCGACAACTGACGACGCCGCCTCTCCACGGTCGGGAAGTTCCCACCGGACCGCAGAGGCGGCGTCTCCTCATTTGCGGAGCGCGTCAAGGGGCACCGGGTCTCACGGCAGTGTGCTCTGGAGGGCGTCATGAGAAAGTCCATGGTCCGGCTGCTGGCGGTTGGTCTCATTATCGCCACCAGCATCGCGTCTGGATTCTGGTTCTGGGTCGGCGTCGTGATCGCGGCACTGGTCATGGCCGGCATGGCGGGTGCGTCAAACCGGCCCGCGTTGCCCTGGCTTGGAGCGGTGACGCTCCTGATGTGGATCCTGATTCACATCAGCGCCGTCAACGCCGCGATCGGTTGGTCCATCCTGGGCCTGTCGGGCGCCGGGTTTATCCTCCTGTGGATGAGGGGATCGCACCCGGCACGCCTTCGCATCAAGCTGCGGGGGCACCCGGAACCGGTCCGGCGGAGGGTCGCCGGGTAACGGACCCCATAAAGCGCGGGAGCCGCGAACGGCTCCCGGGCATGGTTTCTCTCCCGCGGGGCGTCAGAACCGGGGCCGCCGTCGCTCCAGAAACGCCGTCACCCCTTCGGCAGCATCCGCGCCTGCCATGAGACGCACGACCGCCTCTTGTTCCCGTTCCCCCGCATCCGGTTCGAAACTGCGACGGAGGAGAGCCTTGGCCTCGGCAATGGCGGCCGGTGAGTTCGCAATGACCTCGCGCAACAGGTTCTCAGCGGTGGCCCATACTTCATTGGCCGGGGCCAGCCGGTTGAGAAGCCCGATTGCGTAAGCCCGGCTGCCGTCGATGGGCGAAGCGGTCAGGACAATCTCGGCCGCACGCGACTGGCCGATGAGCCGAGGAAGGCGCATGGTTCCGTTCCACCCCGGTATAATGCCCAGACGCACTTCGGGCTGGCCGAGGCGCACGTCGGGATCCCCCACACGTAGGTCGGCAGCCAGCGCCAGCTCCAGACCGCCTCCAAGACAGTGCCCAAGTATGGCGGCCACCACCGGCTTGGGAAACGACTCGACGGCGGCAAATACCTCCACGCCACGTCGGATCGCCTGCTGGGGCGTGAGCCCCTGCGACAGGAAGCTGGGGATGTCCGCGCCGGCGGCAAAAATCTGGTCGCTGCCCGTAATCAGCACGCCGCGAACGGCAGGATCTGCGCGAGCCTCTCGCAGGGCCGTCTCGAGGCCGTCAAGGACCTGGGCCGAAATGGCGTTGACCGGCGGGTTGTCCAGCTGGATCGTGAGGATCGGACCATTGGTGAACACCTTCACGCCGTTCATGCTGTGCGCCCCCTGTATACGTGATACCCGCGGCCGGCCCGCACGCCGAGCGCCCCCTGACCAATGAGCCGGCGAAGGGATGCGGGAGCTTCGAAACGGATCCCGTAGCGCACCTCCAATTGCTCAAGTTCTCCCGCGATCCGATCAAGGCCCTCGGCATCGGCCCAGGCTAGCGGTCCCATGGGGAGACCCGCACCCACTCGCAGCGCGACATCGATGTCGCGCGGACTTGAGATGCCCTCATCGACCAGGCGACCAGCCTCCGCGAAGGCGGCCAGTTGCTGGCGGCGCACCAGCTCCCGCGCCCGCTCGACCTCCGCCGGGTCCGGCTCTGGCCGATCACCGCCATAAAATCCGCCGCCGCTCTTCTGGCCCAGGCGGCCTTCCTGCACCAGCCCCACCAGGGCGTCCCCTGGTCGGAAACGGTCTCCGTAGGCCCGTTCCAACGTTTGCGCGACGTCGAGCGTAATGTCGAGTCCCAGCGCATCGCTCAGCTGGAAGGGGCCCATTGGCGCCGTACGGGAATCCATTACCGCGCGATCGATCGCCGCCGCGCCGACGCGGGTCTCCTCCTGAAATCGGAATACTTCCGCGAGCGAGCGCATGAGCACCCGGTTAACCACAAATCCAGGACCGTCCCGGACACGGACAGGCAGCTTGTGGATCTCCTCAGCGACGCGGACAAGGGAGAGCACCGTATCCTGGTCGGTGTCCTGTCCGGCGACCACCTCAATCAGGCGCATCACCACTGCGGGAAAGAAGAAGTGAAATCCGGCGACACGGTGGGGACGGGTTGTTGCGCGACCCATCTCGGTAATCGATAGGGCTGACGTATTGGAGGCCATGACCGCCAAGGGAGGCAGCACCCGGTCCAGCTCGCGGAATACGGCCTGCTTGATCGCGAGCCGTTCCGGCACTGCTTCAACAGCCAGATCGACGCGCGAGAATGCCTCCCAGTCCGTTGTGAGAGTGAGACTGGCCAGTCTGCGCTGCGCTTCCGGCGCTGACAGCCGTCCCCGTTTCACACGCTCGGCAAAGCGCGTCTCGATATGCGCCCTGACGCGATCGATCTGAGTCTCGTCCACGTCGCGGACAACCGTCGGGATGCCCGCCAGCAGGAATACCGCAGCCATGTCGCCGCCCATCGTACCCCCGCCCACGATACCGACTTGCTCGACGTACAAGCACTCACCTCCGACTCCAGCATCCTGCTAATATTTGCTTGGCGCAACTACCTCCGTGCAAATAACTTTTGGTATACTCCAGGTCGAGGAGCGGGACATGGTGGAGGTTGATACAGCGCCCTTCGTGGATAAAGTGCAAAAGCTCTTTCCCCGCATCATGCGGCATCTCGAGCGGGCCCAGGAGCAGGAACTCACCGGGCTCGAGGTTCGGCCGGCGCAGATGACGGCCTTGATAGCGCTCTCAGAGGGAGCGCCGCGCACGATGGGCGTACTGGCGTGGGATCTCGGGCTCACCGAAAGCGCCACCACCCGGCTCGTTGATCGTCTCGTCGACATGAACCTTGTCCGCCGGGAACGGGACCGTCAGGATCGTCGGGTCGTGCGGGTCCGCCTCTCTTCCTACGGGCGTCAGCTGGTCCACCTGGTGTTGCGGCGCCGCACGGAAAGCTTCTCACTCGTGTCCGAGCGGATGACGGTCGAGAACCGCCAGGCGTTGTTGTCGGGACTCGAGGCGCTGAACGCAGTCTTCGAGGAAATGGAGCGCGACGCCACGCTCCGCAAGTCCGGCACTCCCGCATCGACGGATCCCGCGTGATATTATAGGAGTATTCACTGCCAGAAAGGCCGGAAGGAGGTGATGGCGAGGTGATCAGCCTGACCGAAGCCGCCGTGGACAAGGTCAAGGAGTTCATGCAGCAGCACGACGGCCTTGCCTTGCGCATCTACGTTTCCAAGGGCGGATGTTCGGGCTATTCATACGGCATGGCGCTGGACGAGGCGCACGACGATGACCAGGTGTTCAGTCAGGAAGGCGTGTCGGTGATCATTGATCCGTCGAGTCTGCCGTATCTGGACGGCAGCCAGGTGGACTATGTGAACTCACTCATGGGAGCGGGCTTCTCGATTGAAAATCCAAACGCCGTCGCCGCTTGCGGCTGCGGACACTCGTTCCGCACCCAGGACAGCAAGGGCGCGCCCAACAGCTGCAGCCATTAGGTTTCGTCTGAGACGCCGCCCGGGGGGCCAGCCCTTCCGGGCGGCTCGTCGTTTTGTGGACGCGGGAGGCGCCAGCCTGCGCGGCCGCCGAGGAGGATTGCGCCGATGAACCAGAGCGCGCCAAGGCGGATGGCCACGTCGGCAAGATTGAACGTATACGGATACTGCCGTATGTGCCAGTAGTCCACCACATGTCCGAGCGCAACGCGCATCATGAGGTTGGCCAACCCGCCGGCGAGAACGAGGGTTGTGCCCATCCGGCCGCGCGCAAATGCCGCGACCAGGAACCCGGCCGCCACGAGGCCCGCCACGCCAAGTCCCAATGCCCACGCCGGAGAACCTTTTAGGAGGCCGAACCCGATGCCGGGGTTGTACACGACGCCACTCCAGCGCTGCCGGACAGCCAGGATGGCGATGCCGTCACTCAAAGCCGCAACAACGGCCCCCAGCAGTACGAATCCCCAGGCCTTCACGCCGTGAGTCGGCCTTTCATCCCCCGGCCCGGGTGCGCCAGCATCAGCGCTGTGGAAACCAGGAGTCCCCAAGGTCGGTGAGCGCGTTCAGCGAAACCTGGCCGAGGATAAGCGAGCGCCCCAGGTCCACGGCGTGACTTCCTCAGCTCCTGTGCTGCGACAATCGCGGTCATCGACGCCTCCCGTGATCACCCGTCAGCCACCGTGCACCGCCACATTCCCCGCCGCCTGCAACCCAGCGGCCACGTACCCGCCCATCCGCCATAGAGTCCGAGTCGCCGGGCGGTGACTCTTCCGCCCCGCATACAGGGCTGTCTGTGCCTGGTCATCCCCGCACTGCGATACACCGGCTCGAGCCGACAGCCTTCGGGCGCGTCCGCCGCGCAAACCAGCGGCCGCGGTCTGCCATGGGGTTAACCCAATCTTAACGAGGGAAACATGAATCGTTAATACGCATTCGCTAGCCTTTAAGCGGATACGATCCGAACCAACCTGAGCGGGAGGCAGCCGTGTCGAATTGGTCCTCACTCGATGACGCGATGCAGCACCAGCACCACGGGCGGATGGTGTTGACGGCAGGGCTGGGATTTTTGACGGATGCATACGACCTTTTTATCATCGGCACCGTCACGACCCTGCTGACCCCGCTATGGTCTCTTACGACCAGCCAGCTTATGTGGCTCAACAGCACCTCCCTGCTTGCGGCCGTGGTCGGATCGCTGACCTTCGGGCGCCTTGCCGATCGCATCGGACGCCGCACCATGGCCATTCTCGAATCCGTGGTCCTCATGGTGGCGGCGGTCGGCTCGGCCTTCTCTCCCAACTTTGGCGTATTGCTGCTTATGCGCGTGGTGATGGGCATCGCCATCGGCGGTGACTACTCGACGAGCTCCATCATCGCGTCTGAGTTCTCCAACCGGAAGCGCCGGGGACAGATGATCGCGTCTGTTTTTGCCATGCAGGGGCTCGGGCTTGTCCTGGGCCCGCTGTACGCAACCATCCTGCTGGCGACCGGCGTGCCCCACGACTTGGCCTGGCGGCTCATGCTGGGGTTCGGCGTAGTACCGGCTCTCGTGGTCGGCTACCTCCGCTACACCATGCCGGAAACGCCCCGATTTGCCCTGCGCCTCCAGGAAGCCGCAGCCCAGGAGGGCGCGGTGCGGCCGAAGATGGCCGCCCCCACCGTGCTGCGTGAACGCCGGTTCCTGCTGCGTCTGCTGGGAACCGCCGGTGCCTGGTTCCTGATGGACATCGCGTTCTATGGCAACGGAGTCTCCTCGTCGCTGATCTTGAAGGCGCTCCGGCCGGGTGCTCCCCTGCTCACCACCGTCGCAACGTCCGGCCTGATCTTCCTTGTGGCGGCGCTGCCCGGATATTTCGTGGCAGCCGCCCAGATTGACCGGCTCGGCCGCCGCTTCATCCAGGTGCTTGGCTTCATCATCATGGCAGCCGCCTACGGGGCCATTGCCCTGGTGCCTGCCGTACCCAAGACCCCTCTTCTCTTTCTGATGATCTACGGGGTGAGTTACTTCTTCATCGAGTTCGGGCCCAACACCACCACCTTCGTTTATCCCGCGGAGATTTTCCCTGTGGAGGTTCGTGCGACCGCCAACGGCATCTCGGCAGCGTCCGGGAAGGTGGGCGCGTTTTTGGGGGCTTTCTTCTTCCCCCTGATTCTCACCCACTTCAAACTCTCCGGATTGATGGGCATTCTCGCCGTGGCAGCCGTGCTCGGGGCACTCTTGACCCTCCTCGTGCTTCCGGAACCCAAAGGGCTCTCCTTGGAGGCATCGGGCGGCGACCTGGAGCGGCATTCAGGTCGACACGATCTCAAGGATCAAGCACTTCAGGTACCGTGACTCCGGCAGGAGCGGGTGGGAGCCATGGTCTTTCGGCTGACCCCGCACCTCGAGGAGCCGCGCTTCGCGGCGCGCGTCGTGGATGGCGGAGCCCACCACCTCGATGAAGGTATCCAGGTCCACGTGGTACGAGCAGCTGCAGGACACCAGAATTCCGCCAACCGGCAGCATCCGGGCCGCACGGAGATTGATCTCCTTATACCCCCGCAGCGCACCCTCCACCGCCGTGCGCGACTTGGTGAACGCGGGGGGGTCCAGAACGATGAGGTCATAGGGTGAAGGTTCGCGGCTTTTTTCGCGGAGCCAGTCAAAGGCGTTGGCCACCTGCGCCTCGAAAGCGCCCGCCAGTCCGTTTCTCGCCGCATTCTCGCCTGCCCGCGCCAGCGCGTCCGCATCACTGTCGACCGCGGTGACCCGTGTGGCGCCGGCCTTCAGCGCCTGGAGACCAAACCCACCCGTATGGCAGAACATGTCCAGCACCGTCCGCCCGCTGGCGAAAGAGGCCGCGGCCTGCCGGTTCTCCGCCTGATCCAGGTAGTGACCGGTCTTCTGCCCTTCCACCAGGTCCACGTCGAACGACAGACCATATTCCTCCACCGTCACCGGGTTCGACAGCTCGCCCCAGAGCAATCGGTCCTCCAGGGGCAGCGCCTCGTGCCGGCGGGCCGACAGCTGCCCACGCTCGTAGATGCCGGTGATGCCCGGCACCTTGCGCAGCTCCTCCACCACCGCGGGCAGCAGCTCTGCCATCGGGTGGAACGTGACTTCCACCACCAGCATGGACCCATAGCGGTCCACGACCAGACCCGGCAGGCCGTCCGCCTCCGCGTTCACGAGTCTCACCCCCGTCCTTGCGGCGGATAAATGCTGACGGGCCCGAATGGCCGTTCCGATACGGCTTGGCACCAGGGACGGCAGATCAAGCGGGCCGCGCCCAAACGTCAGGACCCTGACGGCGATGGCCGATGTGGGACTGTAGAGCCCGCGCCCCACCATCCGGCCGTCCGCATCCAGCACCTCCACCTCAGAGCCACCCGGGGTGTCGTGATGCAGCAGTTCGCCGCGAAAGATCCAAGGGCATCCCTGGAGAACGCGGTGCCGACCCGGCTTCAAACGCAGCGACAGACTCATGCTTAATCCCTCCGATATTCCGGCGCGAGCAGGTCACTGGCATCTACCATAGCCTTCCGTCCGGCCTACTATGGTAACCTGGGGCCGACTTCCGAGGAAAGGTGGTGACACGATGGCCCACACGGTGCGTCTAACCACGCTGACCGGAAAGTCTGGGTGAGGCTGCAAGCTAGGTCCGGGTGACCTAGAGGCGGCACTTGCAGGACTGGGTCCCGGTACGGCGGATCCCCGTGTCCTGGTGGGGACGGGCACGCATGACGACGCCGGGGTATACCTGCTCGACGACGGCACCGCGCTCGTGCAGACGGTCGACTACTTCACGCCGATCGTGGACGACCCGTATGAGTTTGGAGCCATCGCGGCGGTCAACGCGCTGTCGGACGTGTACGCCATGGGCGGCCGACCGCTCACCGCGTTGAACATTGCCGGTTTCCCTTCCGGCCTGCTCCCCCCCAGCGTGCTGGGCACGATCATGAAGGGGGGCCGGGACGTACTCGACGAGGCGGGGGTGGCCCTGATCGGCGGTCATACGATCGACGACGCAGAACCCAAGATGGGTTATGCCATCACCGGCATCGTAGATCCGAACCGGATCTGGCGGAATTCAACGGCCCGATCCGGCGATATTGTCTATCTCACCAAACCCATCGGGACCGGCGTGATGGTCAAGGCCATCAAGGACGATCGCGCCTCTCCAGAGGAGAGCCGGGCGGCCGTTGCGACGATGCGAGAGCCAAACCGCGGCGCCGCTGAATGTCTGCACCGGGCCGGGCATCCGACGGCTTGCACGGATGTGACGGGATTCGGGCTGGTGGGGCACGCCTATCAGATGGCGGCAGCGTCGGGCGTCCATTTCCGACTGGAGGGATCCCGGGTACCGGTCCTGCCGGGTGCCCTGGACGCGGCACGCCATGACCTGTTTCCGGGTGGGAGTCGCAACAACCGGCGCTTTTTCGAGCCGCATGTGGCCGTGGAGGACCACCTTCTGGAAGAGCGCGTGGCGCTTCTGTACGATGCGGTCACCTCAGGCGGCCTGCTCTTC
>JBMFXK010000107.1:0-8189 GCA_049964315.1 Clostridia bacterium
AGCGATGGTGGACGGCGGTGTGAGCGATGTGTACGTCGCGAACCAGGTTGTCGCGGCCCATGCCATCGAACGACTCGTGACGCTCTCTCGGCGGGCGCGCGTGGCGGTGGCGGTGGATCAGGCGGCCAATGTTCGAGACCTCTCCGCTGCGGCCACGGCCCACCAAGTCACACTCTACGTCCGGATCGAGGTCGATGCCGGCATGGGACGGGCCGGTGTGCACCCCGGTCAGGACGCGCTCGAGCTCGCCCAGGTTGTCCATCGCAGCCCGGGGCTGGAGTTCGAAGGGCTCCATGCCTACGAAGGGCATGTGGTGTCGGCCGCTGACCGCGCCTATCGGGAGCTGCACACCCGCCAGATGCTGGCGTTGATCATGGACACACGCGACCGCATCGCCGCGAGCGGGATCCCGTGCCCGGTGGTGACCTGCGGCGGCACCGGAACGTACGACATCTCCGGCGTCTATCCCGGGGTCACGGAGCATCAGGCCGGGTCTTACGTCTACATGGACCCGGGCTACCACCGCACGGTGCCCGCCTTTGGCCTCGCGCTCACGGTCCTGGCGACGGTCACGAGTCGTCCGACCGCGGAGCGCGTTATTACGGACGCCGGGCTGCAGACGCTGGGAGGCGACGCGGGCCCGGGTGAGCCGAAAGGGATGCCCGATCTTGTCCCTGAGGAATTATCGGAAGAACACGGTACGCTCAGACTCGCGAGCCAAAGCCCGATGGGGCTTTGCGTCGGTGACCGGCTGGAACTGTATCCGGGCCACTGTGACTCGGTTGTGAACCTCCACGACCGCGTATATGCCGTACGCGACGGACGCGTGGAGGCCGTTTGGCGCGTCACCGCGCGTGGATGTTCGCAGTGACCAACGGGTCGCACCGGCGTCGGCTCCAGGCGAATCGAGCATCTCACGAGGCCCAAGAAGGATATGTCCTTGCCGACACCGCGCACGGGTGATCCGTCGGCGTGCGGTCAGTCCGCGCCGATTCCTCACCCTGCGAAAGTGCTCTCGCAATGTCCGCTCGCCTGTTTTCGAAACGGCCCCTGCCCGCATCCCTCGAGGCGCGCTCCAATTCGGCGAAGCCGATCCGGTCTGTCCAGCGCTTCTGGTTGTCGTCTGGCACCAGAGTGTCGGAGTGTACAGGTGCCCCATATGTATTGCGCCCTATCGTGGGAGCGGTTGACATGAAGAGCGTTCGGTTTCCCCGGAGTTGGAACAGAAACTGAGCCGGGCCGCGGAGTAGGTGGGAGTGACCGAATCCGAGTTGGTCCGCCAAGCCGTCACGCGGCGCTGTGACGAGATTCTGAACGGTGCCCTGGACGAGGTGTGGGCCTCGGCGGTGGGCAGCGAGAGGCGGAGGCGGGCGTGCTCGGCGGACCCACGACGCCTTCCGGGCTCTCCTTGATAGCGCATACGGCGCCGAAAAGCGTCAACGATGATCTTGGTCGATGCTGGACCGCTCGCGGCCCTGATCGATCCCGATGAGGATGCACACCAAGACTGCGTGAGGGCCTGCCCTCTATGACTGGGGCGGGTCCGTTCACGACCACAGGGCCGGCCCTGACCGAGACAATGTACCTGGTGGGGTCGTTCGGTGGTTGGCGCGCGCAGGACAGGCTGTGGACTCTCGTGCGAACCGATCGGGTCGAGCCTCGAGACATCACTCGCTCCGGGTGGGAACGACGCGACACGTTGAGGGAGCGCTACCGTGATGTGCCGATGGACTTGGCGGAGGCGTTGTTTTCGCTTGACAGTGCCTTCGATATTTATCGCATTCACAGCCGCAGACCGTTTCGGCGCCTGCCTTAGCCACGAAACGGTACAGATCATGAGCGGAGGACTCAGCGCGTAGCGCCCTGAGCGGACTTGTCGCGCAGGAAATCGCGTATTTGGGCGCGAATTCAGTGAGATGCAGACACTCCGCGAACAAGCCGCAGCTGGTGCCGCCGTACGACCGGCTCTCCTGATCCTGGCCGTGGTGTTGGGCACGGTCCTGGTGCCGTTGAATTCCACCATGATTGCCGTGGACCTGCCCGACATCGCCCGGAGCCTGGGCCACGGGCTTGCGGCTACCGTGTGGGTGGTGTCGGTCTATCTCATCGTGATGGCCGTGGTGCAGCCCATTGCGGGCCGCACCGGGGATCTATACGGCCACCGGCGCATCTTCGTGGCGGGTCTCTTCGTGTTCCTGGCGGGTTCGCTCTTGGCGGCCACCTCCTCCAACCTTCCCGAGCTCATCGTCTACCGGGCCGTGCAGGCATTGGGAGGCGGCATCGCCGGCCCGAATGGGACGGCCATCCTCCGCCGCCAGCTGGCCGAGAAGCTTCCCCGCGTGCTGGGCACGGTGGGGATGGTGCAGGGAGCGGGTGCCGCGGCGGGGCCGCTTCTGGGCGCAATCCTGGTGGTGAACTTCGGCTGGGCCGGGATCTTCTGGATCAACGTGCCGATTCTCGCCGTCGGCATCGTGCTGGCGCTGTTGGTGATCCCGAAAGCCGGACGGACGGGAGCCGCGCCGCCGGACGTGGTGGGAGCACTCTTGCTGGCGGGTCTGCTGGTGGCCCTCACGCTCGGCATCCGCAACCACCCGGTGCTCCTCATCCTGGTCGCACTGTGTCTTATCGGCTTTGTGGAGTGGGAACGCCGCCGCTCCACACCCCTTATCGACGTCACCCTCTTCCGCCAGGCTCCTTTCCGATCGTCCAACCTCGGCATCACGCTGCAAAATTTCCTGATGTACAGCGTAATGCTGGCCACCCCCGTGATCCTGGCGCGGCAGCATGAGGCCATCGCGCTGTCGGGGTTGTACCTGCTGCTCTTCTCGCTCACGGGCTCGGCCTGCTCGTGGGTGGGGGGACGGCTGACGGAACGCTTTTCGCGCCGCGCCCTGGTGAGCACGGCCTTTCTGATCAGCTTCGGGACTTTTCTGGGCCTCGCACTGGTGCTGCCGCTGCACGATCCCATCTTGAACGGGGTATGGATGGTGGTGGCGGGCGTGGGATCGGGCGTGGGCGGGGTGTCGATCCAGGCCACCACCCTGCAGTCGGTGGACCGGAGCCGGGCCGGCATGGCGGCCGGGGTGTACTCGGCCTTCCGGTACCTGGGGAGCACGCTGGCGGCGGCGGTCCTGGCGGCCCTGCCGGGTCTCCCGCCGGTGTTTCTGGCCCTGCTCCTGCTGGCGGCCGCCCTCGGCGTTCTGGTGGCGCAGGGCTTCCGGGGATTCCGGCCCCTGGTGGACGCGGCGCGGACGGAAGGGGTCCGCGCCTGAGCCGGCGACTGGCCTTCTTGACTGCCGTGTCGCTGGACGTTGTGGATGCAGTCAATGGTGCCAGGTGCGACCCAGACGAGAGGAGATCGAGTCTTCGCCATGAAGCGGCGTGGCGGCCGCCTGTAAAGGAGCTGTGAGACGTGCCCGAATCCAAGCCCGGCACCCCGATTCCCGTTCCGGACAACTTTCCCGTGACCTGGGAGCACCCGGACGACGTCCGTCTTCACTGGGAGCGGGACACCGAACACATGGCGGGACCATCGTCCCCGCTCATGGGCAGCCTCAACTGGGTGCACGAGGGGATGCGGCACGGCCTCCGGTACTGGGAGGCCCCCGTCGCCGACACGGTGCGCCAGCGCATTCACACCTTCGAGTTCTCGGCAATAGTGCCGCTGGATGCGTCTCCGGAGGAGATCGAGGCCCGCAACCAGCGCGCCGAACAGAAGTTGCAAGGCGTCCTGGAAGACCTCTCCGGCATTTGGGAGCGTTCCTGGTGGCCCCGCATCGAAAGCGCCCTGCAGACGCTGGACGGCTTGCGTTTCGAGGCGGTCACCGACGGCGAGCTGGCGGAGTGCGTCAAGACAGCGGACGAAGCCGGCCTCACCCTCTGGGCGGTGCATTTCGAACTGGTCTTCGCCTGCGGCTTTGTGCGGAGCGAGCTGGACCGCTTCTGCCGGGACCTCTTCGGGCCGGACACCGTGTTTCAGACCTCCACCCTGACGGCGGGCGATTACAGCTGGAGCGTCGCCAACGGAGAAGCCCTGTTTGAGCTGGCGGAATGGGTCACCTCACACCCCCGGCTCGCCCAGGTAGTCGAGTCCGGCGGCTGGCCGCAGGTAGAGGCATCCCTGCCCGGGGTGGAGGGCGGCGCCGAGTTTGAGGCGCGCTTCCGCCGCTTTATCGAAGTTCATGGCACCAAGCTGGTGGGCGGCCTCGTCGACCCCACCTGGGACGAGGATCCCACCCTGGCGCTCGACAACCTGCGGGCGGTCATAGCGCGCGGCGGAGATGTCGGCCGCGCGCAGCGCGCGCGGGTGGTGGCCGAGCGAGACGCGCGGCTGGCCGCCGTGCGTGAGCGCCTGAAGACCTATCCACGGGCCGTGGCCACCGAGTTCGAGGGCCTCCTGGCCAGTGCCCAGGTCGCGAGCCGCCTGATGGAGGACCACAACTACTACATCGACCAGAAGAGCTTCTACCACTTCCACCGCCTCGTCATGGCCTTTGGCCGCCGGCTGGCGGCGCACGGCCGCCTGGATCGCCCCGAGGACGTCCAGTACCTGGAGAAATCGGAGCTCGTCCCGGCGCTCCAGGGGCAGCTGGAGGATGTGCGCGGCCGCGTGCGCCAGCGGCGCACCGAGATGGAGCGCTGGCAGGATTTCGAGGCACCCACCGAACTCGGGACCGTCGGGCAGCCGTTTCCGCCCCATCCACTGTTTGGGGGAGGGCCGCCTCCGGCTGGCAGTGCCCCGCCGGCGGAGGAGCTTGGCGTGCTGCGGGGATTGCCCGCCAGTCGCGGACAGGTTACGGGAACCGCCCGCGTGTGCCGGAGCATCGCCGACGCGCCGGCGCTGAAGCCGGGCGAGATTCTGGTGACCCCCACCACGAACCCCAGCTGGGCCACCTGGTATCCGGTCCTGGGGGGACTGGTGACCGAGGCGGGCGGTGTGCTGAGCCACGCCGCCGTCGTGGCCCGCGAATACGGGATCCCGGCGGTGGTGGCCGTGCCTGACGCCACCGGGCGGATCGGCACGGGGACACGGCTTGTGCTGAACGGAGACGACGGCACGGTGCGGATCCTGGACTGAGGCTCAGAGGCGAACCGGCTGCCCCGTCTGGCCATGGCTTGGCAGCCCATCTCCGTAGAATCGGGCCGCCAAGACGAGTGGACCGGCGAGCCGCCGGTCCACCATGCAGTGCGTCGCGACAGCGGCACCTCGGCCGCCCAGCGGGCTCTTCGGGTGCGTCTTGCTATTCGAGGCCCGACAGCATCTTGCCCCAAACTTTGTCGTCCAGCTGGTAGTCCTGCCGCGCGAGCGGCGTCTTGGCAAAGCCGGGCGCCAGTTCCTCATACGGAACCGAGTTGGGATCGTGGTAGATGAGGCCCGTGACCAGTTCCTCGTGCTCGGCCAGCACCCTCAGAGCCTCCACACGGTTCGTGGGGTCGTAGCCCTCCTGGGTGTCGAGGTTGGTGAGGCTCGCCTTGTACCAGTCATAGGTGTTCACCTTGTTGTAGGTCACGCAGGGAGAAATGATATTGACCAGGGCGAAGCCGGGGTGGCGGACCGCCTGCTGGATGAGCGAGGCCAGCTGCGGCTGCCAGCTCGAGAAGCCCTGGGCGACGAACGTGCAGCCGGCGGCCAGAGCCGTCGACAGCGGGTGCACCGGCCGCTCGATGTTCCCTTTGGGCGTGGTCTTGGTCTGAAAGCCCGAATCTGAGGTGGGCGAGTACTGCCCCTTGGTGAGACCGTAGATGTGGTTGTCCATCACCAGGTAGGTGAGGTCCACGTTGCGCCGCATGGCGTGCATGAAGTGGCCCATGCCGATGGCGTAGGCATCTCCGTCACCGCCCGCGCAGATGACTTTCAGGTCCCGGTTGGCCAGTTTCACGCCCATCGCGGCCGGCAGCGTGCGTCCGTGCACCACGTGCAGGTTATAGCCGTTGATGTAGTTGCCAATCTTGCCGGAACAGCCGATGCCGGCAATGATGGTGAGATCGTTGGGGTTGATGTCGAGCGCCACCAGTGACTTCTGCAGTGCGGCCAGCACTCCGAAGTCCCCGCAGCCGGGACACCACCATGACTTCTCGCTGGTCTTGAAATCGGCGAGCGTCGCCATCAAACCACCTCCCGTACGGGCAAGAGCCCGTTCACTTCGCGAACGACTTCCTCGGGCGTGAACGGCACGCCGTTCACCTTCAGGAAACTGGAGAACCGGGGCTCGTGCCCGATCCCGTGCATCTTCATCATCGACAGGAGCTGGCCGGTGGCGTTCTGCTCCACCACCAGGACCCGCTGCGCCTGGGACAGGGCGGCGCGGGTCTCCTCCACCGGGAAGGGGCTGATGTAGCGAAGCCACGTGAGTCCCACCCGGTGGCCCTGCGCCGCCAGCGCCGCCTTCGCCTCGCGCAGGATGCCCACCGTGGAGCCGATGGCGACGAGCATGATGTCCGCGTCGGCCGGGCCTTCAGACCGGATACTCTCGCGCTCGAAATGGTCCAGCTTGTGAAGCCGCTTGTGCATCATCCGCTCGCGGTTGCCGGGATCCTCGGTCACCTTGCCGTTCTCACCGTGCTCGTTGCCGGTGGCCAGGAACTGGCCGAACGGCATACCCGGCACCGACCGCGGGGAGACACCGCTCTCGGTGAACTGGTAGCGCTTGAACACGTCGCGCCCAAGCTCCCGCAGCTCTTCCTCGCTGACCATGAGACCGCGATCGATGGGTGCGCGCTGGTAGTCAATCGCCGAGCGTTCGACCGTGCGCTTCCACAGGCCCAGCGAGAGGTCCGAGGCCACCAGCACCGGGCACTGGTAACGGTCGGCCAGGTTGAACGCGTCCATGCCGTCGGCGAAAATCTCCTCGATCGACGACGGCGTCAGCACGATGCGCGGAGCCTCGCCGTGACTGCCGTTCACCATCTGCAGGAAGTCTGACTGCTCCTGCTTGGTGGGCATGCCGGTTGAGGGGCCGCTGCGCTGAATGTCGGCAATCACGACCGGAGTCTCGGTCATCGAGGCCAGCCCGATGGCCTCCTGCATGAGCGAGAAGCCAGGACCGGAGGTCGCGGTCATCCCGCGCGCGCCGGCAAACCCGGCGCCGATGGCGATGAGAACTGCCGCCATCTCATCCTCGGCCTGCACCACCACGCCGCCCACCAGCGGGAACCACTTGATAAGGTCCTCCATGACGTCGGAGGCCGGGGTGATGGGGTAGGCCGCCATGACGCGGCAGCCGCCGGCAATGGCGCCCAGTGCCAGCGCGTCGTTGCCGGACATGAGCAGGCGGTCGCCGGAATGCGGGGCGCCCAGGCGGATGTCGAGCAGGTGGCCGACTCGGGCCTGGATCTCATCATATCCCCGGCGCACGGCGGCCTGGTTGGAGCTCACCACCGCGGCGCCCTTGGACCCGAACCGGCGTTCCACATACGAATCGAAAGGTTCCAGCGGCAGGTTCAGGAGAGCGGCCGATGCGCCCACGGCCACCATGTTCCGCATCAGGACCGACCCGACCTCTTTGGCGATGTCGGTGAGCGGGAGCTCCACCAGATGGGCAGGACAGCCGTCCGGCAGCTTGGGTGAAAACGACTGGTCGGCCAGGACGAATCCGCCGCTCGGCACCTCAGCCACGTTCTTGTCGATGGTCTCCTGATTCAGGGCCACCAGAATGTCGGTGGTTTCGGTGGTCGCCTCCAGCGGGTCGACGCCGATCCGCACCTTGTAATTGGTGTGGCCGCCCTTAATCCGCGATGAAAAGGTTTTGTATCCGTAGACGTGGTAGCCCATCCGGTTGGCAACCGTGGCCAGCGCGTCGCCGGTGGAGTCAATGCCCTCGCCCTGATCGCCACCAATCTTCCAGGCAATGACCGGCACCGTGGTGGTCTTAGAATCCATTGCCACTCTCCCATCAGGCAAACTCGCTTGCTTACTAATTTACACCCACCCTACAAGTCCCGAAAACGCGTCTGCTACTCTGCGGTATACCATCGGGCGATGAGAGCGCGATGAGGAATGTCTCGGAGTCTGCCAAGCCTCCAATATCTGCCCCGCAGCCCGCTTGCATCGTGACGCCATTGTGGCGCGCCTTCGGATGGTGGGCATCGGGCGGGCGGCGGATTCTCGCCACCTCTCCAGCCTGCGCGACAACCTAACTGACTGTCCGCACATAAAATTTTCCAGGGGGCCCTTTTCGGGGGGGCGAAGT
>JBMFXK010000108.1:0-8182 GCA_049964315.1 Clostridia bacterium
CCTCGTAGCGAGGGTGGCCCATCAGGGTCTGCGCCAGTGTGCTCTTGCCGGTGCCGTTGGGTCCCATGACGGCGTGCACCTCGCCGCCGCGCACCACCAGCGACAGGCCCTTTAATACGGGGGTCCCGTCTACACTGACGTGGAGATTGTCGATGACCAGTTCCGGTGCCGCCATGAAGGCCTCCTCATATCCGACTACTTTAATCGGTTTTCGCGTTCCCTAGTCTACGCCCACAGCGCGAAAAGTCAACGCCACGGCGGCCTCAGGGACCTCCATCGGCTATAATGCGGCCATCAGCGAAACCCGAGCAAGCTCGTGACCTGACGGGAGGAGCATGGCGGCGTGATCGATGCGCTGAGACCCCGTCTGTTCGTGCCATCGCTCCTGGCAGTCGACCTGGAGCGCCTGCGAGGGCGCGGTATAGAGGGCCTCATCCTCGATCTGGACAACACCGTGGCACACTGGGATCGCGAGGACACTGCGCCGGAATTCGTGGAGTGGATCGAGCGAGCCAAAGGGGACGCCTTTCGGATGTGCCTGGTGTCGAACAATCTCAGTACCCGCGTGTCCCGTTTTTCGCGGGCGCTGGGCATTCCCGCGATCGCAAAAGCGGCCAAGCCCCGTCGCCGCTCTTTTCGCCAGGCGATGGAGATTATGGGGACCACAGCGGAACACACCGCCGTCATCGGCGACCAGCTCTTCACGGACGTGTTGGGCGGCAACCGCCTCCATCTCTTCACCGTACTGGTGTCTCCCATGAGCCCGCTCGAATTCTGGACAACCCGCCTCGTACGCCGTGCCGAGCGCCTGGTCCTGCCGCGGCGGCATACCGGGCGTGAGTGAGCTGCACGGCTTTGCCGTCCTGGGGCGACCGATCGCGCACAGCCTCTCCCCCGTACTGCACACGGCTGGCTTCCGAGCCCGCGGCATGAGCGACTGTCGGTATGACGCCGTCCTGGTGGACGCTCCGGACCAGTGGCTGGCAGTAACAGAGCGCCTGCGGGTCCAGGGCTACCGAGGGTTTAATCTCACCCGGCCGCTAAAGGCGCTGGCGGCCGCATCGCCCCGGGTCGCGGTCCACGACCCTTGGGGTCTCAGCACGGGAGCGGTGAACACGCTGACGGTTCTGGATGGACGGCTCTACGGCGCCAACACGGACGCGCCCGCCTTGCTGGAGAGCCTGTCGGAACGCGGCATCCGGCCGACACAGGCGCTGGTGTTCGGCTCCGGCGGCGCCGCACGGGCGAGCGTGGCGGCTCTGGAAGCGCTCGGCGCCGCCGTAAC
The DNA here is from genome assembly GCA_049964315.1 of Clostridia bacterium. Classification (GTDB taxonomy): domain Bacteria; phylum Bacillota; class Sulfobacillia; order Sulfobacillales; family JAIMBI01; genus JAKATP01. The sequence continues at coordinate 1,286 of JBMFXK010000108.1, forward strand.
CCTGGCGGCCCGCCGTGGGGACGGCTTTCCCGGCCGATGGGTGGATTTCGCGCAAGGATTAGGGATGGCGGAGGGGGCGGATGTTATCGTGAACGCGACGCCGCTCGGGCAGGCGCATGAAGCCGCCTGGGAGCGCGTCCCCTGCATCGGGGCCGGGCAGGTGGCGGTGGACTGGGTCTACGCGCCGCCGATGACGCCTTTTCTGGAGGCGGCTGGGCAGCGCGGCGCCCGCCTCATCGGTGGTCTTGAACTTCTGGTGCGGCAGGCCGCCTTGTCCTGGGTGCATTGGTTCGACGAACCCGGACCGCTTTTGGAAATGGGACGGGCTGTGGGGTGGGCGCCCGCATGATGACCTTGTTGGTGGCCTTTATCGCGGGCGGTCTAGCCCTTTTGGTATTGTCCCGTCCGGCGGTCCTGGGGGTAGACAAGGTGGTTCCTCCGCGCATCCGGGCGGTGGGGGCCGGGCTGGCACTCCTGACCGGGGGGGTCCTGTTCCTGCACGGAGGCCTGCTGGCCTGTGTGGCCGGGTGGGCGGCGCTCATGGGGGCGGCGGCGGACGTAGTGGACCGCGTGATCCCCCACCGCTGGGTCGGTCTCCTGGGGCTGGTGGGCCTGGTGCGAATGGCGGCCGGCGCAGCGCCCTGGCTGCCTGGCCTGATCCTGGCGGCCGTGGTGGGCGCGTTCTTCCTGGTCCTGTACATCCTGCTGCACGGCGGCATCGGTCTTGGGGACGTGAAGCTGGCAGCCGCGATGGGACTTGGCCTGGGGTGGCCGCTGGGTCTCGATGCACTGATATACGGTCTGCTGGCAGGCGGCGTGTGGGGTGCGGCGCTGCTGGTGTCGCGTCGGGCAGGTGCGCGCGACACTATCGCGTTCGGCCCTTTCCTGGCGCTGGGCGTGCTGGTCGCGCTCGTGGTTCACCCTCTCTAAATGGGGAGCGGTTGAATCTACGACTCGATGGAAAAGGGGGTGCGCGGGCATGGCTTGGCGGTGGTTTACGGCGGGCGAGTCGCACGGGCCGGGACTCCTGGGCATCGTGGAAGGAGTGCCGGCCGGCATCGCGCTGGCGCGGGAGGATGTCAACCGTGACCTGTCCCGCCGGCAAAAGGGCTACGGACGCGGCAAGCGGATGGAGATCGAGCGCGATGAGGTCGAAATTTTTGGCGGCGTCCGGCACGGCTACACCCTGGGATCGCCCGTTGCCTTCCTCGTGCGCAACCGCGATTTTTCGCACTGGACCGACACCATGTCTCCCGACCCGGCTCCCACCCACCGAGTGGTCACCAGGCCGCGTCCAGGGCACGCCGACCTCGTCGGCGGCGTGAAGTATGGGCACGACGACCTTCGCAACGTACTGGAGCGGGCTTCCGCCCGTGAGACGACTATGCGTGTGGCGCTGGGGGCGGTCGCGCGCCAGTTCCTGGATGGCGTTGGGGTGAAGGTGTACGGCCATGTGGTCCGCATCGGCGACGCGACCGTTCCGGAGAGGTCGTATAAAGAGGAAGACTTCACACGGGCCGAGGCATCGCCGGTTCGCGTCATCGATGCGGACTGCGAAAGCGCCATGATGGCCGCCATCGATCGGGCCAAGCAGGCGGGCGACACGCTTGGGGGCCAGGTGGAGGTGTGGGCCTTTGGTCTTCCGGTGGGCCTCGGCAGTTATGTGCAATGGGATCGGCGTCTGGAGGCCGACCTGGCCCGCGCCATGCTCTCCATCCAGGCGATTAAAGGTGTGGAGGTGGGGGCCGGGTTCCGGCAGACCGGACAGCCGGGCTCGGCCGTCCACGACGAGATTTTCTGGCGCAGTGACGCGGGCTTCTACCGCGAGACCAATCGTGCCGGAGGCCTGGAAGGCGGCGTGACCACGGGGATGCCCCTGGTGGTGCGCGCGGCCATGAAGCCGCTCTCGACCCTGATGCGCCCGTTGAAAAGTGTCGACATCATCACCAAAGAAGCCTACGAGGCGCAGGTGGAGCGCTCCGACGTCACTGCCGTGCCAGCGGCTGTAGTGGTGGCGGAGGCCATGATGATGCACGTGCTGGCCGACGCGCTGCTCACGAAATTTGGCGGCGACAGCCTGGAGGAGATCCGTGACCGGGTTGAACGCTGGCGCGAACAAACCCGCCAGTTCTAAGCAAGTCCTGCTCATGGGCTTTATGGGGGCCGGGAAGTCGAGCGTGGGGCCCCGCCTGGCGTCCTGCCTGGGGTGGTCGTTCGTGGATCTGGACCGTGTGCTGGAAGATCAGTTTGGCGCTCCCGCCAACCGCCAGCTGGCCGAGGTGGGCGAACCGGAATTCCGCCGTCGAGAGGCCGTCACCCTGGAGGAGGTCCTGGCACGGCAGCCGCTGGTGGTGGCGCTCGGCGGTGGCACCGTCACCGACGTCCGGTGCCGGCAGCTCATCCGGGACCGACGCGTCGTCCTGGTGTGGCTCGACGTAGACTGGGATACCGTGGTCAGGCGCCTGGCGACCACTGATCGGCCGCTCTGGCAGGTGAGCGGCCGGGCCCGCCGGGCTCTCTTTGAAGGGCGTCGGACGCTTTATGCGTCGCTGGCGGACCTGCGGGTGGAGGCCCGGGGAGATCCGGAGCATGTAGCCTGCGCGACGGTTGGCGAACTGGAGGCACGGGGTGTGGTCTGAGCGGATCACCATGGGTGCGGCGGAGGGAGAGGCGCGGGGAGGGCCGGGTGCGCTGCAGGCTTCGCTGACTGCGCTGGCGAGCGGGGCCCTGGGGCCCTACGGACTGCTGGTGCGCGATGACGGTGTGCCCGCCGAAGCCGCCTCGCGGGTCCGCGCGATGGCCGGGTCGGGGACTGTCGCCGTCCGCGAGCTGGTGATTCCGGGAGGGGAACGAGGCAAGACTTGGCCTATGATATCCTCGATCTACGATACCGCCCTGGAGGCTGGCGTAGCGCGCGATGGGTGGTTTCTGGCCGTCGGCGGGGGGGCCGTTTCGGACGCGGTGGGATTTGCGGCGGCCACCTACCTGCGGGGGATCCGGTGGGCAGTGGTGCCGACCACCCTTCTCGGCCAGGTAGATGCGGCAATCGGGGGCAAGACGGCCATTGATCTGCCTCAGGGCAAGAACCTGGTCGGGGCGTTTCATCTGCCGGTCTGGGTGGCCATCGACAACGCGCTCCTCACCTCACTGCCGCCGCGAGAGTGGCGCTCAGGCTTCGGCGAGGTGCTGAAGTGCGCTCTTCTTATGGGCGGCTCCATGTGGACGCGCGTGCAGGAGACGCGCCCGGGGTGGGAGGACCCTGGCGGCATGGCGGATCTGGCCGAGGCGGCAGCGCGCTACAAGTGCCGGGTCGTCGTGCGGGACCCGTTCGAGAAGGGGGAGCGGGTCCACCTGAACCTTGGGCACACGGTGGGCCACGCGTGGGAGCAGGTGACGGCCTATTCCGGTCCCCGCCATGGCGAGGCAGTGGGCGTGGGACTCGTGGCGGCTTTGCGTCTGTCAGAGCGGCACCTGGGTCTCGATCCGGAGGTGCGGGGTACGGTGGTCGAATTGCTGCGGCGGTGGGGCATGCCGGTGTCGCTGCCGGCCGGAGCCGGGTCCCGCCTCCTGCCCGTGCTGGGGCGGGACAAGAAGGTGCGCGGCGGGCGCCTGCGCTGGGTGCTGCTGGAGGCCATTGGCACCCCGGCGGTTGAGCTGCTGCCTCCGGAACTGGTAGAAGAGACGCTTTACGAGCTTGAAGCGTAGAGAGAACGAGAAGGGGCAATACATGGACGCCGACACGCCGCGCGCAGACGCGATGGGAGCGCCGCTTCGCACACCGCTCACCGACTGGCACGAGCAGCACGGGGCCAAGATGGCCGAGTTTGGCGGCTACTGGATGCCGATTGAATACACCGGAATTATGCGCGAGCACCAGGCGGTGCGGAGAGAGGTCGGGATCTTCGATGTCTCGCACATGGCCGAGTTCTGGGTTACGGGTGACGGGGCCGCTCTGTACCTGGACCGGCTGGTGACCAACTGGCCCTCTGCGCTCCCCGTCGGCCACGCCCTCTACACGCCCATGTGCTATCCCGACGGCGGGACGGTAGACGACCTGCTGGTCCTGCGCATGGGCGACGAGCGCTTCCTGCTGGTCACCAACGCGGCCAATCACGACAGCGATGCCGAATGGCTGTCGAGCAACAACCTCTGGCCGGCGCGGGTTCAGATTGCGGATGTCTCGTCCCGGATGGGCCTTATTGCCGTGCAGGGACCGCAAGCCGCAGATCTAATGGATTCCCTGGCCGATCGCCGCGTCTCGGATCTTGCGAGCTTCGGCGTGCGCGAGGGGGTGCAGGTAGCGGGTGCGTCCGTCATCGTCTCGCGCACCGGGTATACCGGTGAAGATGGATTTGAACTTTACATGGCCGAAGAGGAGGGAGAGGGATCGGGGGTCTCCACGCGCGCCGTCTGGCAGGCCCTCGCGGCGGCAGGCGCCAGCCCGGTCGGCCTCGGCGCGCGCGACACGCTGCGCCTGGAGGCGCGGCTTCCCCTGTACGGGCACGAACTGGGCCCGGACATCACCCCCCTGGAGGCCGGCATCGGCATCTTTGTAAAGTGGGATAAGCCCGTTGCGTTCGTGGGGCGGGAGGCGCTGGCCCGTCAGCGAGAGAACGGGCTGACCCGGCGGCTGGTGGGGCTGCGGGTTGACGGCGGCATCGCGCGCGCCGGCTATGTGGTGCGCAATGCCCAAGACCCTGGCGGTGACGCGGGACGGGTGACATCGGGAACCCACTCACCGACGCTCGCGGTTCCGGTGGCGCTGGCGCTGGTCCCCGTGGGGTGGGCCAAGGTGGGGACGGAGCTCACCGTGGAGATTCGGAGCAGAAGCGTGCCGGCCAAGGTGGTGCGGCTCCCATTTTATCGTCGGGAGGCGGTGTAGGCGGTGGAAGTGAAGGACGGGATGCGGTACACGCGGGAGCATGAATGGCTTGACGGAGAGGGACGGGTCGGCATCACCGATTACGCCCAGGATCAGCTTGGGGATGTGGTGTTTGTGGAGCTGCCAAAGGTTGGCGATCGCCTCGACAAGGGTGAGACGTTCGGCGTGGTGGAATCCGTCAAGTCGGTCTCCGATCTATTCGCGCCTGCCAGCGGAACGGTGACGGCGGTGAACCAGGCACTGGCGGATCGCCCGGAGCTGGTCAACGAGGATCCGTTTGGCGAAGGCTGGCTGGTGCAGGTGGAGGTCGATGGCGAGCCCGGCGACCTCCTTTCGGCAGAAGAATATAGGGGGTTCACCGAGGCCTGACATGCGCTACATTCCTCACACCCAAGACGACGTCTCCCAAATGCTGCAGGCGCTTGCGGTGCCGTCTATCGACGCCTTGTTTGACGACATCCCGGAAGGGGCGCGGCTCAAGCGTCCCCTGGACATCCCGGGTCCGCTCACTGAAATGGAAATTCAGACCGAGTACGAGCGCCGCGCCGCCCGCAATGTGAGCTCCGCCGCGATGCCGTCTTATCTGGGGGGCCAGTTTTACGACCGCTTCGTGCCGGCTGCGGTGGCGGCACTGGCGTTTCGCGGCGAATTTGCCACCGCTTACACACCTTACCAGCCCGAGCTGTCCCAGGGCACGCTGGCGGCCATCTTCGAGTTTCAGTCCATGATCGCCGGCCTGACCGGCATGCATGCCGCCCAGGCGTCAATGTACGACGGCGCCTCCGCCGTGGGTGAGGCGGCTTTGCTGGCTCTGGGGGCGACCGGGCGGCCGGTCGTCGTCTTGGACGAGGGTGTGTTTCCCGATGTCGAGTCGGTGGTCCGAACGTACGTGACGGCACGCGGTGGGCGGGTGGAGCGCCGCCGCGAGCAGCCGTGGGCAGAGGTCCTCACTCGGAATGTGGCCGCTGTCATCCTGTCGAATCCCGACGTCTTTGGGACGGTCCGGAACTGGTCAAAGGTCGTAAGCCGGGCCCACGAGGTTGGCGCCCTGGCGGTGGCTTCGGTGGAGCCGGTGAGCCTCGCTCTGGTCCGCCCGCCCGGCGAGATGGGATTTGACGTGGCGGCAGGGGAGGGCCAGCCGCTCGGCAACCATCTTCAATACGGCGGTCCGAGCTTTGGATTTTTCGCCGTCAGCCAGGCGCTCATGAGGCGGCTTCCGGGACGGCTCGTGGGCATGACGCACGACGTAGACGGACGGCGGGGGTTCGTGCTCACGCTACAGGCGCGAGAACAGCACATCCGCCGGGAGCGTGCCACCTCCAACATCTGCTCGAACCACTCCCTCAATGCGCTGCAGGCCACCATCTACCTGGCTTTGCTGGGACCGGAGGGTCTGAGGGAACTGGCGCGGCTGTCTGCGGCCAAGGCGCACTACCTGGTGTCTGCCTTGGAGCCCTTGGGGATCGCACCCGCCCGTCCCGGCCCGTTCCTGTTTGAAGTCGCGCTGGCGCTTCCGCGGCCTGCGGATGGTCTCAACCGACACTTGCTGGACCAAGGCATCGTGGGCGGCTACGACATGAGCCGCTGGCGTCCAGAATGGGCCGGACTCTGGCAGGTGGCCGTGACCGAGAAGCGCACCCGCGCAGAGCTTGACACCCTCATCGAGGAGGTGCGGCGTTGGATATCCCGCTGATCTTTGAGCGCAGTCGCGAGGGCCGCCGCGGCATCCGGTTTCCGGCGGCGGACGTCCCCGAGTACGACGAGCAGGCGGCCCTTCCCGACGACCTTTGCCGGCAAACCCCGCTCGGGCTCCCGGAAGTGGCCGAGAATGACGTGGTCCGTCATTACACGGGGCTGTCCCAGCTCAATTACGCCATTGACAAGGGGTTCTATCCGCTGGGCTCCTGCACCATGAAGTACAACCCCAAGGTGAATGAATGGGTGGCCGCCCTGCCAGGCTTTCTGGACATCCACCCCCTGCAGCCGGAGGAAACCGTGCAGGGCATGCTTGAGGT
>JBMFXK010000109.1:0-8178 GCA_049964315.1 Clostridia bacterium
GCTCCCACGATGCCGCCCAGCGTGCGTCCGATCGCCTCGACGCTGGCGGCGCCACGCACCCGTACCGCCGTCGGGTACTGTTCCGCGTAGTACATCTTCAGCCCCGGAAACGCACCGGTTCCGAAGAACGACATGGCCATAAACGCTGTTACCAGCCCGGGCAGCGCCGGCCCGGCAGCGAAGAAGGCTGCGCCCAGTGCGGCGAGTCCCATGAAGACTGCAAACGTGGCCTTGCGGCCCCACCGCTCCGATAAGTACCCGTTTAAGAGCTTGCCGGGAATGGCCACCGCTGTGATGAGGGCGGCAAAGCCGAGCGACTTGGCGTAGGGAATTCCGATCTGGGAGAAGATGGTCGGCGTGTACGTCATCACCACGTAGAACATGAAGAATGTGCCGGTGGCCGCCACGGCGCTCACGGCCGTAGGACCGGCCAACCGGCGCCAGGAGAGCGGGACGGCAGTGTCGACGGGTGACTCCGGTGCCGTGACCGCTGCCGAGCCGGGCGTGACGCCGGAGCGCTGCTCAGCCCGCGCGACGGCGGCTTCAGCCTCCGCGGTCCGACCGTTCATCGCAAGCCAGCGTGGCGATTCGGGCATCAAACGGCGCACGAGGAGTGCGTATATCAGCGGCAGGCCGGCCGCTGCCAGGAACATGCGCCAGCCCCAGGCGGCGGGCAGGTGCGGCACGATGAGGAGGCCGAGGAGAGGCGCTATGAAGTAACCGACGGACAGGCATGCGTCTAGAAACCCGCTGAGCCAGGTCCGCCGAGTCTTCTGCACCCATTCGCTCACGATGCTGTAGGGAAGGGGAAAGACGGCACCCATGCCGAGACCGGCCAGAAACCTGAGCGTCAGCAGCATGCCAAAGCCCGTGCTGAGCGCGGCGACCAGCGTCAGCGCGCTGTAAATCACAATGCCGATGGTGAGCAGCCGCACGCGTCCGATGCGATCGCCCAGAAACCCGGCGGGTGGCAGCCCCACGACGACGCCGGCCGTTGACGCCACCGCCAACAGGCCGGCCTGCGACGGAGTAAGGTGCCACAACGTCTTCAACACCGGCAGGACGACTCCGGATGCCCCGACATCCAGCGACTCCACAAACCAGGCCCCGCCGGCGAGGAAAACCAGAAGCCATACATACCGGCTCATGGGCAGCCGCTCAAGCCGTTCTGCGATTTGAAGCGTCGCGGCCGTTTCCTTCTGCGCCATCGCGCGTCCCTCCCCAATGAACACCGCCACCAGGACGGCCGAAAATACCGGGGCCAGCATACCCCGCGGATTGCGTACGAAACGTCAAGAAAAGCAGGAGGTTGGCTGGTGCCTGGCTGAATTGTCTGCGGCGCACGCCACGTTTGTGACGGAACGTACGACGTGAGCCGCTCGCAGATCCAGGACCTCCTGGAAGATCGTGAATTTGGCCGCCCCATCAACTCTCTGGCCGCTAATCTGTGTTACACCTGCGATGACGAGCCTGACATAGACGGTCGGGACATTTGACCATTTTTGGGAGGCCGCGATGAAACTCTATTTGGCGGGTCCGCTGTTCACCCCATATGAGCGGCGCTTCATCGCGGAGTATGGCGCGGTCCTGCGCGGGGAGGGGTTTGACTGCTTCATTCCTCACGAGCAGGCGCTCGATCCCCATAATCTCACGCCACGGGCCATCTTCGAGAAGGATGGCGAGGGTCTCTTTCCGGCCCACGCCGTGGTGGCTCTCCTCGACGGTCCGATGGTGGATGATGGTACGGCATGCGAGATTGGCCTCTTCTACGGCCTGCAGCAGCGAGACCGCAACAAGAAGGGGATCGTCGGCCTGCTTACCGACTCGCGGCAGGCTGAGGTGCGTCAGCACATGGAGGGGAAAGGACTCAATCTCTACGTGCTGGGCTGCATTGAGGCGACCGGCGGGTGCGTCGTCAACACGGTGCAGGACGCACTCCCCATCCTGCGGCAGTGGCGGGCGGAGCTTGAAGGGGAAGGGGACGGACCATGAGCGCGCAGCGGCTTCCCATTATCATCGATACGGATCCCGGCATTGACGACGTCCTGGCCTTTCTGTATCTGACCGGACGGCCGGAGGTCGAGATTATCGGGCTGACCACCGTGCACGGCAACGTACCCGCGAGCACCGGTGCACGCAACGCCTTGAAGGCGCTGGAAGTCGCGGGGGCGCCCGAAGTGCCGGTGGTGGTCGGCGTCGATCGTCCCCTGGTGCACGGCGCCGCTACGGCAGAAGAGGTGCATGGCGGCGACGGGATGGGAGATGCGGGCCTGGCGCCGAGCCTGCTGAGCGCCGTGCCTGGATCGGGACCGCTCAAGATTCTAGAGTGGGTGCGCGCCCGCCCGGGCGAGATTACACTCCTGGCTATCGGGCCGCTCACCAACGTGGCCGTCGCCCTGCTGCTGGAACCGCAGCTCCCCCAATTGGTACGCGAACTGGTCATCATGGGTGGTGCGGTCTACGCTCCTGGCAACGTCACGGAGTACGCCGAATTCAATATCTGGCACGACCCCGAAGCCGCGCACGTCGTACTGTCGGCGCCCTTTCACATAACCCTGGTGGGACTGGACGTCACCGCCCGGACGCGGCTTCAAGGCGCACCGCTTGCCGCTCTGGAGGGAAGCGAGCGGCCGGTGGCGCGGTTCGCGTCGGCCATCCTCCAGGAGTACCTGGCCGAGGCGGAACGGGAGGACGGGCTGCGGGCGGCGTTTATGCACGATCCCCTGGCGGCGGCGATTGCGCTCGATCCCGCGCTGGCCACGTTCCGCACGAGCGGGATTGCGGTGGAGCTGTCGGGGCCGGCGCGGGGGCAGACGCGAGCGGCTTTTGAGGACGGGAAGCCGCCGGTCCGGGTCGCGGTTGAAGTGGACGGCGATCGTTTCATCAGCCGTTATCTTGAGGCGGTGCTGCGCTAGCTTCACCGGGTCAGACGAACTGACAGCGGAGGCCAGATGGCGATGGATGACAAACGGGCAGCGCTGGTGACGGGAGCCGGGTCCGGAATCGGACGGGCTGTCGCAGTGAAATTTGGCCAGGAAGGTTATCGGGTGGCCGCCACCGATATAGACGCCGGCTCCGCAGCCACGACGGCCCAGGCCATCAGGGCCCTGGGCGGAGAAGCGCTGGGTCTTCCGCTCGACGTGGCCGATTCCGGCAATGCCGAGCGCGCAGTCTCCGAAGCGCTCGGGCGCCTCGGGCGCATTGACGTGCTGGTGAACAACGCGGGCATCGTCTGGCAGGAGCCGATGAGCACCTTGTCGGATGCCGCTTGGGCGCGTGTGATTGCCGTCAACCTGACCGGAGCCTTCTTCATGGCCCGGGCTGTGCTGCCTGCCATGTGTGCGCGCAAAAGCGGCCGCATCATCAATATCTCGTCCGTGCTGTCCACGGTGGCGCGTCCGTTGAACGGGCCGTATGCAGCCAGCAAGGGCGGGCTGAACGCGCTCACACGAGCGCTCGCGCTCGAAGTGGCCCGGGACGGCATCACGGTGAATGCCGTTGCCCCTGGCCACATCAAGACCCCGCTGACCGATCCCATGTTTACCGAGAAGGTAGTCCGTGCATTTGAGGAGCGGATCCCGCTGGGGGTTCTGGGCGAACCCGAGTGGGTGGCGGATGCCGTCTTCTTCCTGGCCAGCCCCGCGGCCCGCTACATCACCGGGCAGGTGTTGTTTGTCGACGGGGGATTCAACATCAACGGCGATCTTCCAAACGTGGAGTTCGGGCAGTGAGCGGCCCGCAGGTCATGGTCCCGCCGCCAGCCTGGCGCATCCTGGCCCTGGATACGGGTACATCCGTAATCGAGAAGTCCATCCTCACCTATCTGGTTGATGCCGGCACCTCCATCCGTATTCCGCGCGTGATCTGGGTACTGGAAGGACCGCGCCGGATCATCGTGGATACGAGCGCCGATGACGAGAAGGTCGCCACCGCGATCATCGGAGAGAATCTCACGCGGACGCCAGACCAGGAACCAAGCCGAGCCCTGAAGCAGGCGGGCGTGGACCCGGGCCGGGTGGACGATGTGATATTCACGCACCTGCACTGGGATCATTCGGGAAATGCCGCCCTGTTTCCGGAGAGCCGGCTCATTGCCCAGCAGGCCGAGATAGCCTATGCGAAAAGCCCTTCGACCTATTTTGAAAAAGCGTTCCTGTCGCCTCAGGGAGGATTTCATCCTTCCTACGAAGCGCGCACCCTCACGGCCGTCGATGGGGATCAGGAGCTCTGGCCCGGCTTGGAGCTGCTCCACGTCCCGGGCCACACACCGGGCTCGCAGGCCGTTCGCGTGTACACGCGGCAGGGCTGGTGCACGATTGCGGGGGACGCCGTATTCACCTACGAGAATCTGGAGAAAGACATCCCGCCCGGCTTTCATATCGACGTGGATCAGGCGCTGGCGTCGATGCACCGCATCCGCGACACGTCGGATCTGGTCCTGCCGTCGCACGACTACAGCCTGTTCCGAGGTGCGCTCATCACCGAGGTTGGCACGTAATGGAAATGATGAGCAGTCTCGATCCCCAGGCCTCTGCGGGCCATTTGCTGTCAGACTTCTCGGTGCCGGCTGCCGGCGATGGGTAGGGGACGGGCGGGGGGCGATGACCGGGTGTCAGCGTCGGTGACGCGCCTGATGACGGCGTCCTCAGCATCGGCCACAGCCGCATCGATCACGACCTTGGGCACGGCTGGCGCATCGGGCGCATGGGCGTCGTAAGTACATGGTCAGCGACCCCGCCTCCGCAGGCCGGGGCGGCCAAGATCGCTCCGGCGTGGGCCGTCCTTATTTGAACTTATTGCGCAACCTTAAAGAAGGCTTGGGGGGAATTGGACGTTTTTCCGGTCGTTCGGATGAGGACTCAGCGTGTGCGAATCTGGTACTCTCTAATGTCTTAAGACAGCCGCGCACGGAGGTGACTGAACGTGGGGCCGGAAGTCGTGGAAGCTGGGGAGATCGCGGCCCGCATTCCCGACGGCGCCCACGTTCTCACGGTGGGCATGACGCTGGCCGGAGCCTCGGAGTCTATTCTGACCGCGATTGAGTCGCGATTCCTCGCGGAGGGCCACCCGCACGCCCTCACCCTTATCCACTCGGCCGGCCAGAGCAACCGCCAGGACGGCATCCAGCACCTCGCCCACGAAGGCCTGGTTCACCGCATCATCGGCTCCCACTGGGGTCTGGCACCCCGTTGGATGGACCTCATCTCGCACGACCGGGTGGTGGCCTACTGTCTTCCGCAGGGACAGATGACGCATTGGTACCGATCGATGGCGGCCGGGCTTCCCGGGCATCTCACCCAGATCGGCATTGGCACCTTTATCGACCCGCGTCAGGACGGTGGCAAGATGAACGAGCGGACGCGCAGTGAGCCGGACCTGGTGCATGTGGTGCAGCTGCGCGGGGAGGAATACCTGTTCATCGAGGCGGTGCCCGTCCATGTCGTCATCATCCGGGGCACTGTCGCCGATACGGTGGGCAACCTGTCCGCGCGCGAGGAGGCCATGAAACTCGAGCTGCTCCCGGCCGTGTTCGCCGCCCGCCGATTTGACGGAACCGTCATGGCGCAGGTCAAGGCCCTGGTTCCGCGCGGCACCTTGAATCCGCGCCAGGTGGAGGTTCCGGGCGCCCACATTCACTACATCACCGTGGCGCGCAGCCCCGAGACGGAGCACCGCCAGACTGCCAGCGCCGCGTTTGAGCCCCGCTTTTCGAGCCAGGGCTTTCACCGATCCCTCCGGGAGGCTGCTGTCGGCCCGCTCGACGCGCGGCGGGTGATCGGACGCCGGGCCACCTGGGAGCTTCGCGCGGGCGCCATCGTCAACATGGGAACGGGAATCCCGAATGACGTCATCGGACCGGAGGTCCTGAACGAAGGCGCGGGGGATCTGGTGACGCTGACGGTGGAGTCGGGGGTCTACGGCGGACGCGCGCGGGGCGGGATCGACTTTGGCATCGCGGAGTATCCGGACGCCTTGATCGAACATCCCTACCAGTTCGACTTCTACAACGGCCGCGGGGTGGACGTCACGTTCATGGGCTTCGGGGAGGCCGACGAGAGCGGGAACGTGAACGCCACCAAACTGGGCGATCGGGCCACCGGCGCCGGCGGCTTCATCGACATTACCCAGAGGGCACGGACGGTCGTATTCTGCGGCACGTTCACGGCGCAAGGGCTTACAGTGGGAATCAAGGACGGGCGCCTGTCGGTGGAGCGGGAAGGCACGGTCCCAAAGTGGGTGTCCCGGGTCCAACAGGTGTCTTTTAACGGCCGACGGGCACTGGAGAGCGGGCAGCGGGTGGTCGTGGTGACGGAGCGCGCGGTGTTTGCCCTGACCACGCGGGGCTGGCAGGTGACCGAAATTGCTCCAGGGGTGGATTTGGAACGCGACATCCTTTTGCAGATGGCATTTAGACCCCTGGTGCAGGACCCGCTTCCGGTCACGTCCCGGCTCGTGTATACCGACGCCCCGATGGATCTGTCGGCGCGACTTCTGAATTTGGAAAAGAGGCAGCAGCATGAGTAGTCAGGATGACATCGTCATCATCGATGGGGTGCGGACCGCCATCGGCACCTTTGGAGGCAGTTTAAAGGACGTACCCGCCCCAACCCTGGGCGCCCACGTCATCAAGGAGGCGCTCCGCCGCTCGGGCGTCGGCCCCGAGGACGTCAACGAGGTGGTGCTGGGCGCGGTCGGCCAGGTATCGCGGGATGCCTTTATGGCCCGTATCTCCGCGCTGGAGGCCGGCCTTCCCGCTGACACCAGCACCGCCCAGACTGTCAACCGGCTCTGCGGGTCCGGCCTTCAGGCCATCGTGACCGGATCGCAGTGGCTCCAGCTGCAGGATGCGGATGTGGTTGTGGCCGGCGGCACCGAAAACATGAGCGCGCTGCCCTACTACGTGTGGAACCGGTGGGGGCGCCGGCTGGGCCACTCGGAACTGGAAGACGGGGTGCTCTCCGCAGTCACCGACCCGTTTGAGCGCTATCCGATGGGGATGACGGCCGAGCAGGTGGCGCTGGAGTTCCACATCTCTCGCGAGGAGCAGGACCGGATGGCCCTCGATTCCCAGGAGCGGGCGCGGGCCGCCATCGACGACGGTCTGTTTACGACCCAGATCCTGCCGCTGGAAGTGGCCGATGGCCGGAACAAGAAACTGTTTGCGGTCGATGAACATCCCCGGAACACATCGATGGAACAATTGGCGAGGCTGCGACCCGCCTTCAAGGAAGGTGGATCGGTCACGGCCGGCAACGCGTCCGGCATCAACGACGGCGCGGCGGCCGTCGTGATGATGCGGGCGGGGGACGCCGAGCGGCGAGGACTGGAGCCGCGCGCGCGGGTCGTCAGCTACGCTGTGGCCGGGATCCGGCCTGACATTATGGGCTACGCCCCGGTGCACGCCATCCGGCAGGCGCTGACCCGGGCCGGGCTGGACATGGACGAAATTGCGCTGACCGAGCTGAATGAGGCGTTCGCTGCGCAGGCAGCCGCGGTCGTGCGTGACGCCCATCTCGACTGGTCGCTCACCAATGTGAACGGCGGCGCCATCGCGCTGGGCCACCCCATCGGCGCCACCGGCGCCATCCTGACCGTAAAGCTCCTGTACGAACTGGAGCGGCGGCGGCAGCGTTACGGTCTCGTCACGATGTGCATCGGTGGCGGTCAGGGCATCGCCGCCGTGTTTGAGAATTACCGGGTGTAGTCTCGGAAGCCTCAGTCCCACGCTAGACCGTCAAGTCAGGGATGCCGGAGCCAACCGGCGTCCCTGATTGATACCCAGGTAGCGGGAGCCTTCCACCACCTGCTGGCCGGCCATGTAGACGGCGCGGATGCCGTGCGGCGGTGTCCATGGCTCCTCAAATGTGGAACCGTCGCCAACCCGGTCGGGGTCGAAGAGCACCAGGTCCGCCACGAAACCCTCGCGGATGAGCCCCCGCGCCGGCACATGGAAGTACGCCGCCGGGCCGCCGGTCATGCGATGCACCGCCTGCTCCCACGTGAACAACCCGCGCTCGCGGACAAATTCCCGGAAGACGCGGGGGAACGTCCCGGTGAGCCGGGGGTGCGGCCGGCTGCCCGGATCGCCGGCCACGCCGTCCGTGCCGATCCAGCACGCGGGATCAGTCAGGACGCGGGTGAGGTCATCGGCCTGCATGCTGTGCACCACCATCCCGG
>JBMFXK010000110.1:0-8148 GCA_049964315.1 Clostridia bacterium
GTTCCCTCGGTGTTATGGAAGGTCGCCGTTATGAGCGGCAGTCCCGATGGGGAGGACGACCCGGTCGGGGCCTGTGTGGGTCTTGGTGGCGCCCACACTCGTGCGGTATCGACCGCACTTGACGGCGCCGCGGTTGACTTCGTGTTGTGGCAGGAGGACCCGCGTGCCTTTCTGCGCAACGCGTTTCCCAGTGTCCGGATCCATGACATGGTGCTCCAGATCCGCACTCACGTCGCTACCCTCAAGATCCAGGCTGAGGATAAGGGCCTGGCGATCGGCCGGGGCGGGATCAATGTGAAGGTAGCGAGTGAACTCACCGGTTGGAACATCAAATTGCTGGGCGGCCCGCAGGTCTCTCAGGCCTCGTAGGGAAAAACGAGGCACAGTCCGCCGCATGGGTGTGGGTAAAGTACCACACCGATTTCGGGAAGTCGACTCGGAGCTCGAAACCAGGTCGGAACCCGTCGGATGTTTTCCGGTCACCCACCGCGGGCTTTTTTGGTTGCCCCGGAGCGGATACCGGCCACGTCTACTTTCTCCCCGCTTACGCAGGAGGATCCTGCACTCCCACATATGGGTGAGCCATCCGTCGCGTAGAGTGACCGGATCCGAAACTTAGCGTCCTTTCCTGGCCCACTGTCCTGAACCATGAATTCGCACCGAGGGGTGGGCCAACCACTACCGTTTCTGGATGGTGAGCCAGGACGAGCCGGTGGGAATGACGTGCAGGCGGAGCCGTGGCCGTCGGACCAACCCCCGCCGGATCGGGAGACTCTTGTGGGTTGCGTCGTGGTCCAAGACCAGGTACACCACCTGGTCCGCGGGGACCGTGGGCCCCCCTGTTCGAGGAATTGCTTGACCTCCTGGGGCCGATACCGCTGCCGCAGATTCCCCACGACCACGACCACGACCACGCTCGTCGCCAGGTTGGGGGCGGCAAACAGGCTCGTCGTCCCCAGCCGTGCGTAATTGTGGCTCCGCCGTTCGAGCCGGGCCGCAAGGGGAAGATCGGTGGCATCCGGTTGATCGCTTGGATGTGGGTTTTCTCCTCCATGTAGAAAACCACGGCCCGCTCCGACGGGTCCCGATCCAAGCCGACCACGTCGCGCACCTTGTCCACGAAGAACGGGTCCGTGGAGCGCTGGAAGGCCGCGGTCCGGTGCGGTTGCAGCCCAACGGCCCGCCAGATCCGGCTCACCGCGGGGTGGGACAGCCCCAGGGTGTGGGCCAGGGACCGCGGGGACCAATGGGTGGCATCCGGCGGGCGCTCCTCCAGGGCGGTGGTGATGACGGCTTCGACCTGCGCATCGGAGAGGCGGCGCGGCGCCCTCGATCGCGGGGCATCGGCCAGGTCCGGGAAGCGTGCGGCGACAAAGCGCTGGCGCCATTTGCCGAAGATGGGCGGGCTGACACCGAGTCGGGCGGCACCCTTGCTTAGAAAGGCCCCCGCGCAGGGGAGGACAATCCAGGCACGGAGCACGAGCGCCCGGCGGATCTTGCGGCGGCGGGCCCACTCCTCGAGGGTGGCTCGCTCCTCGGGCGTCACGTCAATGGGGCAATGGACCGACCGTTGTGACGGGATATGGGGGAAGTGGGAATCGTCATACCTGATCTCCTCCCAGAGATCCAAAGCAACTCTAAACACTACGTTGCCACGGGCGAACAAGAAACCCCCACCACTCCAAATGGAGTGAGCCACCCAACCATTGGTCTTGGAGCGGCCGTACAGGCCCGAACGGTTTGCGATCGCTGGCTGGAAGGAAGTTGGTGCCATGACTCTCGAGGTTCCGAAACATCCTCCTGAACCTGTGGAGTGGCAAGTGGCGTGGGAACATCTTGACGCGGTCGAAGCCTACTTTCGGAATCGCGTGGAAACCCCCGTCGCGGAACGGGGCTTTGAAGGCGTCCAGACGGCACGACGAGCTCTCATGGAGCTGTTGCTGCACATGATCTCGATCCCTTGACGCGGTCGCTCCGGCTGCCGTCCTCTCACTACTCCTGGAAGAGTCCTGTCGCCTTCATCTGCTCGATTAGGAATGGGATCGGCCCAGGACCGGCTGCGGGAGCCTCCAGGCCCCCTCCCGACACTACGGCCCCTGCGCCGCGGCGACTTCGTAATCCGGTGCTCTCGCTAGTGCAGGCTACTCACCACGTGGCGATTTGCGCGCCGCGAGGGCACAGTCCGCACCCCCTATAGAGGAAGACCGATCTCGCTGCGATTGGCCGGAAATTGTCGACGATGCCATGTGAGGACGGTGACCGGGCAGTCCGCAGCGGCGGACAACAACCGGTTGCCGACGGGTGCAGCCTGTATTTCGACACATCGGTGCGCTCACGTCTCTCGACTCGACCGTTCTCCGCTCGGGGCTCGCGCTGGGTCCGGGAGTTCGCTCCGCTGCCTGAAACCGTCACCCGCACCGATTCCGGCCATTCGCACCCCATTCACCCATTCGAAGGAGGCGACAGGGATGTCAAGAGTTCTAGTCGTGGATGATGCCGAGTTCGTGCGCACGAAGCTCACCAACATGCTACGACACCATGGACATGAGGTGGTCGAAGCCGCCAACGGCCAAGAAGCGGTTGACCGATATCGCGCCGCGAATCCCAACATCGTTCTGATGGATATCACCATGCCGATTATGGACGGGATCCAGGCAGCGCAGGCGATTCGGGCTATGGACCGGGATGCACGCATCGTGATCTGCTCGGCGCTCGGACAACAGCGCATGGTCCTCGATGCCATCCGTGCGGGGGCGAAGGACTTTATTGTCAAACCCTACAGCCCCGACCGCGTGCTGGACGCCGTCCTAAAGTGGAAGCGCTGACCGAGCCCGTTTGGCATGCCGGCCCACGTCCCCAGCCGAACCCATCCCGAAGCAGCTACTCCCTCCCGCTCTACGTTGGCATCGGGCAGATGCGCGAGAGTGACGGCCCGCCCATCACTGTGGTGGGTATCGGGTCGTGTGTTGCGCTCGGCCTCATGGTGCCCTCGGCGCCGTGGGCCGTTGTGGTGCACATCGCGTTGCCGGGATCCGGACCGGATCTTCGGTACGCCACTCCCGCCGTGGCGGCAGCATTGGGAGCGGCGCAGGCTCGAAACGTCCCTCGGCGGATGCTCGGCGCCTGGTTGGTCGGCGGAGCGCACGTCATCCCGATGCTGGCGCAAACAATTGGGGACCGGAATGTAGCCAGCACACGGACGCTCTTAGGCGCTGCAGGGATCCCGGTGGTGAGCGCAGATGTCGGTGGCAGCCGAAGCCGCACAGTCGTCTTCGATCCCGTCCGCGGCAGTACGGCCATTCACCAGAGGCCGCCACTCGAGGAAGAGGTGGGCAGCGTAAGCAGCCCAGACGCGCATCCGGCCGCACGACGACAGCCCGTCTTGCGGCTCTCAAAACGTGAAGGCCCACCCTTTAATTAAGTCAGCCGGGGACTTTGGGGTACGGTCCGTGAACGAGACGTCCGGAGCCGACACGGAGTGACTAAACGGGTGAGGTGTTCCCGCTGCCGCAAGAGTGTCCCCGATGTGGCACGGACTCTACTCCGGAAACCCCCAAACGTTCGCCCGCGCAGGATCTTCTCTTCTCCTTGACATCGGATCACGGCGGCGGCTGGCCCTCGCGTCCATAGCCTATCTCTTTCGCCCTCAGGTGGCGAAGTATGTCTATCCCCGTCGGTCCCGGGCCCATTTTCGGGCTGGCAGACGCTTGCCGTGCGTGTCGAACGGGGGAGCACCCGGAAGCCTGCACTCAGCGCCCGACTCCGTGACCCTTGGTGATCGGCACCGCGCTGTCCACCCTGGAGCCAGCCAATGTCTCACCGAGTCGTCAGGCTGAGCAGCGCGGGGGTACCTCTCTCGGCGCTGTGCGCCGAGAGTATGCGTCGCTCCGACGAGTCCCGCTCCGGATCCTGCGGCGCGTTGGCCCACCGGATCAAACCAGCCTCTCGCACGGCCGGCCCCTTGGCGCCGGTAGACCATCGTTGTCTTGACGAGGAGTCCATCGTGAATGCATATTCCGCGCAATCGCGTGCCCCCGCTGCCGGTCCGCACGCGATGTCGCCGCCCGTGAGTGTGGGCGCCGACACGGCGAGCGTCTTGCTCGTCGATGACTCGGCTTTCGTCCGCATGATGTATCAGGAACGATGGCTGCGCCACGGATGGCGCGTGCTGGCGGCCCACGACGGCCCCCAAGCGCTGGCCCGCTGGCGCGACTTCGATCCGGACCTGATCACCCTGGACGTGACCATGCCCGGGATGAACGGCGTCGAGGTCGCAGCCGCGTTGCGCCAGGCGGGATATGGCGGCGTTCTGGTCATGCTGTCCGCGGCGACTACCGCAGGCGCTCAGATCACGTTTGCCGCCCTTGCGGCAGGTGCCAACGACTTCGTGTCCAAGCCCCAGTGCTACGACGACATTGACGCCGCCGTGGACCTGGTGCTGCAAAAATACGCCGCGATCCGCTCCTCGCGCCATCCCATCACATCCTCGTCGCGATCAGCCCCGGCCGCAATCCGGCGCCCGTTGCGCGGCCTGTGTCTCGCGGCGTCGACCGGTGGGCCCCAGACGCTGGCGGACTTGCTGGAGGGCCTGCCTCCGCCCGCCTTTCCCGTCATGATCGTGCAGCACATGCCGGCCGGGTTTACCGCGCCATTCGCCGCACGGCTGGCCCGTCTGACAGGCTGGCGCATCCAGGAGGCGCCCCCGGATGGAACGCGCGTGCCGTGGCGGTCCGTCGACGCGGTGATCGCCGCGGGCGGTCGGCACTTGCGCGTGTCCGCCACCGAGGCGTGGAGTGTCACGGGAGAGCGCCTCCATGGTGTCATTCCCTCGGTCGACGTGACCGTACGAGATGCCGTGAAGGTGTGGGGCGCGCGGTTCTGTATCGTGGTGCTCACCGGTATGGGCGACGATGGGGCGCTCGAGATCCGGGATGCCCACACCGCCCAGGCACTCGTCGTGGCTGAATCTCCCGAGACCGCTGTGGTGTACGGAATGCCGCGCGCGGTGGTGGAGGGCGGTGCCGCGGACGTGGTCTGGCCCCTTCCGGACATCCGCCGGTGGCTGGCCCAGAGTCTTCCCGGACCGCAACACACGGGGCACCTCTCGACGCAGTCGTCAAATAGATAGACAAGGGAGCTACACAGATGTCCGCATGGCCGTTTGGAATGCCGTCGTGGGACAGGCTCGAGGAGATTGTGCCGCGGGCCTGCACGTTAGCGAGTGAATCATTGTCCGCGTTTGCCGAGGAGCCGGTCCGCGTGGAAGGCATTGAGGTGGATGCAGTTGCGTGGCAAGACCTCCCGACCTTTTTGCGCAGCGATCCGACCGATCCGGCCGTCAGCGCCATGCTGGGGATCGAAGGCGCGAACCCCGGCACCATCGCGCTGGTGCTCTCCGTCGACGCAGCCGAAGGGCTTGCCGGGCTCATGCTCGGAGAGGCGCACGCAGTCGCACTCGATGACTTGGCCCGCTCGGCCCTGGCCGAGGTCGCCAACATCACCGGCGCAACCTTCCTCAACACGCTGGCGGAGACGCTTGACTCCCGATTGGTCCCCACCGTACCCCATGTTCTAGAGGCGCCGCTCCAGGTCATCCTTGAACGGATGATCCCTCCGGAGGTTCGTGACACGGAGCATATCCCGGTCGTCAACACCGTGTTTCAAATCGGCGCCCAGGCCATCGCGGGCTTCCTCCTCATCTTTCCAGAAATCGTGTTTGCGGGCTAACCCGAGATGGCTTGGCTGCGGGGCAGCCGTTACGGAGGCAAACCAGCATGACACGGGGGCTTCATGATGTGGATCCGGCCGGCCCTGCGCCGACCCGAGGGGTGGCACAGCCCGATTTGAGCCGGCGCGCAACGACGGTGGACCCCGATCCCCGGCTGCTCTTTCTTTCCGAGGCGTTGGGTCTTCCCGTCGCCGCCTATAAACCGGACCAACTGTTGCGGCGGCTCGACAATTTCCTCCGGGTGGAGGGCTGCACCACATGGGAGGAGCTTCCCAGGCGGATGACGCAAGATCCCCGCCTCCGTCGCCGCCTTCAGCACCACCTCACCATCCACGTCACGTCCTTCTTCCGGGATCCGGGTCAATGGGAACGAATGCGGGCGCTTGTGAGCGCTAGCCCCTCCCGCCCGGTCTGGCGCGTGTGGAGTGTCGCCGCGTCGACGGGTGCCGAGGCGCTGTCGGTCGCGGCGTTATTTGACGCCTTGGGGCTTCACTGCACCATCCTGGCCACGGACATTGACGCAGAGGTCCTCGCCTACGCCCGGGAAGGCCGATACACGTCGGCGGAGGTGGCGGGGCTTCCGCTTCCCGCGCGTTCACGGTTGTTTGAGGCGGCCGGGGATGTCTGGCGAGTCCAGCCGGAGGTTCTGGCGCGGATCACGTACCGGCCGCTAGATCTCCTGCAGAGTCAGTACCCCCCCGGCCCGTTCGACCTCATCTTGTGCCGCAACGTGTTGATTTATTGGCACCAGCCCGAACGCGACCGTGTGGTGGCGCGTCTGGTCCCGCATCTAGCGCCTGATGGCGTGCTCTTTCTCGGGGCGACGGAGATGCTCTTGAACGCGGACGCCCTCGGCCTGGTGGCCGCGGGCCCATCGCTGTACCGGCGAGCGGCTCCGATAGCCGCCCCATCGTAACCGCGTGAGCTATCCGCGACCCCGGCTCCACCTCCTTACCGATGGCCGTGCCACCTATGGCGTTACGCGATGCCGCACGTCATCGGCGTACGCCTTTAGGTGCGCCCGTCCCTTCCCGGCTTCGCCAACAACGACTGGGGGAGGGATGGCGCGTCAGCCGGCTCCGACGATTTTGTCGTTGAAAGCCTGCTCTGGCGATGTTTCTGGCAGCGCTCCTGTGGCCCTGGTCCATGCGCGCGCCAGCCCCTACGGTCGACTCGGAGCACGGTGAAAGCGTGTCCGGACAACCCGATTGAACCCTCAACTCTCCGGTTCCCTCCCGATACGATTGCGACGCCCGCAGCTCCCATGCGGGGGCGCGCGCGTGCTAAAGGAGCGAGTAATATGTGGTCCCGACTGTCCCTGAGTGTCAAGCTGGCGGTCACCATGATCGTGATTCTGGTCCTGGGTGCCTCCAACGTCCTGAACATCGTCCGCCCCCACAACACGAATCAGGTGGTCACGACGGTCACCCGTCATGCGGTCCCCTTCTCCGTCGATGTGAGTAGCGCCGCCGCAACCTTCAACCACTTGGACGGTGTCATGAACTCGTATCTGCTGGCCGGGGCGGAACACAACCCGGCCCTCGAGGCCAAGAAATGGACCAAAGTCCAGGGTCTGCAAACCGAATTGCTGCAAGACTTCCGGGCGATGCGTCACACCGGTGTCAGCGGCGTCGGGGTTCGTCAGCTGGAAGCTGCCTGGGCCGAGTACGACCACTTCGTGCTTCTGACCCATCAGGCTATCGTGGCCGGCAACCTGCCCGCGGCCATCCAAGCGCAGACTGTGTCCAATTCCCTGGCGACTCAGGCGATGAATGCTACCATTGCGCGAGTGAGCCGGTCTGCCGGAAGCCTGATTACGAACCATCTGCACGCCGCGCAGCGGTCGCTGAACGGCAGCAGGGACACGACGTTGGTGGCCTTGTTCATCACTATGCTGGTGACGCTCGTGGCCATGTGGATGCAGTGGAAGGGCATCGCCCGCCCGCTTCGCCAGTTGACCCGCGTGGCCGAAGGACTGGCGCGCGGCGATGTGAACCAAGAGGTGCCCCAGACGATGGACGATGAGACCGGGCAGCTGGCGGAGGCGTTCCGCCGACTGATGGCTTACGTCCAGCGCCTGGTCCGGGTCGCCCAGGCCATTGGGGCCGGCGACCTGCGCGAGCGCGTCGAACTAGCAGGGTCCAACGACGAATTGGGCCAGGCGATTCAGATCATGCAGACGCACCTCAATGCGCTGCTCGCCGAGACGCAGCAGGTGGGCTTCACCGTGCATGCTCAGGCAGAGCGGGTGGCCGCAGCCTCGGAACGCACGGGCGCCGCCTCCCAGCAAATCGCCGCGACCATCCAGCAGACCACTACCGCTACCACCCAGTCCGCCCAAGGCCTCCAGGCCGTGGCGGAACGAGTACAGGACGTGAGCGAGGCGGGCACCAGAGTGGCGGATAGCGCCAAAGCCCAGA
>JBMFXK010000111.1:0-8145 GCA_049964315.1 Clostridia bacterium
GGAGAGCATCGAAACACGGCGGCAACCCATCTTCGGAGGGATCGACGGGCATAGGGAGCAGCAGCTGCCCCGACATCGCGGGCGTCCGCACTGCCACGGCACGCCGGCCCGATGTGGTCACCCGGTTGGGTCTAGCG
Source organism: Clostridia bacterium (assembly GCA_049964315.1). Lineage (GTDB taxonomy): Bacteria > Bacillota > Sulfobacillia > Sulfobacillales > JAIMBI01 > JAKATP01. The sequence continues at coordinate 138 of JBMFXK010000111.1, forward strand.
CCTGCGGGTGCCCGTAGCGGCGCGTGTCGGCGGCGATTCAAGCAGCGCAATGGGCACGCACTGGAGGGCTTCGTCGACCGGAGGCTCTACAGGGATGCAGCCCGCTATCGAAGGGGCCGTGGGCGAGCAGCCGGGCCGGTCTGACTGAGCGAATGGCTTTCGTTATGGTGAGGAGCGTGGTGAATTGCTTTTGCAGGGTGTGGACTGCGTGACGATCCCGGTTCCGGACCTCGAAAGCGGACTGCGGTTCTATCGTGACGTGCTCGGGCACGAGGTGGCGTGGCGCAACTCCGCCCGGGGGCAGATCGGCTTGAGGATCCCTGGACAGACCACGGAAATCGTACTGGCGGTTGATGAGCCGTACGCGCCCGCCTGGCGAGTGGAGTCGGCTGACGAGGCTTCTCGAATGATTGTCGAACATGGTGGACGCATGGTGTTTGAACCTGCCAACATTCCGGTGGGTCGACTCGCGATCGTAGAAGACCCGTTCGGAAATGTGCTGGTACTGCTCGACTTAAGCCGCGGCACCTATGTGACCGGTCCTGATGGGGAGGTCACGGGGCTGACGTCCGCGGGAGACAGCCCGTGACCCCACCCGCCTGTTTCCTGCCCGGGCCGCGCGGCATCCCCTCTATCCCAGGACCGGCGGCGGCCGGTGATGGCGGTGGAGCGATTGAACACGTGGGTCTTGCCATGACGAAAAGGAGTCCGGTGAACTCCTTCGCGCCGTCAGGGCGAGGCGTTTCGATCCTGAGGTCGTGAAGCGGGAGGATGGCGGAGTCGCTTCAACTGGGTGTGGTTCGAGAGCTGACCTCGTCCCGCGAGCCGGGCACAGCCAGCCGGCAGCCGTTCGAGCAGTGGGAGAGAAGATCCAGAGGGCATTTTGCTTTACCATCGAGGCGATGCACATCGGGGTGATTGACCCCATCGGCGCCCTGAGACAAGCCGCAGATGTCGTCGTTCACCCGGGTCGATGCTTGTGGCCGCCCCTGGGCGGCAACCCTCGGGCCGCGAGCCGCCCTCCCCACCGATGAATCTCCCGTTCCTCGCACGTCCGGGTCCGTGAGAAACAAAAAAGAGGAGAGACAGTTATGGCCACGCCGACCGGGCTCAAGAGGATGAGTCTCGTGTGCGTTCCCACCCCCGACCAGGACACGGCAGTCGCCTTCTACGAGCGCCTCGGTTTCGAGAAGCGGAGGGATGAGCCCTTCGGGGACGGAAACCGGTGGATAGAAGTGTATCTCCCAGAAAGTGCGACCGGGATCGCGCTCACCCCGCCGCCGCCGGGCCAGACTGTGACTCCTATGGTCACCGGCATCACGCTGACCACTGACGATATCGACGCCACCCACGCCGCGCTGCGCTCGCGAGAGGTGGACGTGGATGCGGAGGTTTCGCGGATGGGCGGTCCGGTCCCGCCGCTGTTCTGGTTCCGGGACCCCAGCGGCCACACTCTCATGGTCGTCGAGCAGCCCTGAGCGCGCACCGCTCAACGGAAGGGCCCGAGCGGGGTTGACCACAACCCCAGCGACAGATAAGCCGTGGGCGTGCCGGGATCTCCGGTACGTCCTTTTTTGGAGGATAAACGCAAAGCTGTCGACGGCGGGTCAGCGATGACGATCGCGGGCTCAACAATCGGCTGATCGCAGTGGCCGTCACGGCTCGTGCTTGGGAACCGTATTGCGCGCAGGATTTCCTGCTCCGTGCGCCGCTTCCCTCGGGAGCGCACGGGAGTCGGCGCTGCTCCCAGGGCAGGTTGTCGCCGCGTTAATGCGACATGGGTCATCCGACCACGCTGTCGGCGCGGTCCGATGGCGCGCGCACCGGGGGCCGAAGGTTCCTGAATCCCGGCGACCACCGGGCGTGTCGGTCGATACGACGATCGGTCACCCTGAACGTAACAAGAGCCGCCAGTGCGGCGAGATCGGGCATGGAGGTTGAGACAGTGAAGTGGCGACGGATAGGAGTACAACTGCTGGCATGGCTGGCCGGCGCGGCCTTTCTGGCCGGCTGCGGCACCTCCGGAACCGGTGCGGCCGCGGGGTCTGCCAGCGGCCGTTCACAAAACGCCGTCGCGAGCGCTGCCACGGCTATCAACCTGCTGACTGGACGCACGAACCGGCACAACATCCCGGCACCCGACTTCACGCTCACCAATCAGTTTGGCCAGAGCGTTTCGCTGCAGAGTTTTCGGGGCCGCGTGGTTCTGCTCGATTTTGTTGACAGCCAATGCACCACCATCTGCCCGCTCACCACGATGAGCATGGTGGATGCCGTGAACAAGCTGGGGTCGGCGGCAAACCGCGTCGCACTGGTGGCCGTGAACGCCAACCCTACCGCGACCACCGTGCAGGATGTGTACACGTATTCGTTGGAGCACGGCGTGCTGCACCGGTGGCAATATCTCACGGGGAGCCTGCAGGAGTTGAAGGCGGTGTGGGCGGCGTATCACGTTGAGGTCTCCATCGTGCACGGCGGCATCGACCATACTCCGGCGCTCTATCTCATCAACGCACAAGGGCAAGAACGCTATCTCTACCTCACCAACGGACTTTACGGGGTGGTGGGCACCGAGTCTCAGGTCCTGGCCCATGACCTCGCCGCCACGCTTGGTCTCAAGAACGTGCCGCCGCTTCCTGCTGGCGTTCCGGCGGTTGAAACCGCGCATGACACGTTCCGCCTTCCGGCACTGATGCCCGGAGGCTCCGGTGTGACGCTGTCGCCTGGGGAAACCCGCGTCCTCGTGTTCTACGGGTCGTGGCTGCCCAACTTCCAGCAGCAGCTGGCCGGACTCAACACCTACCAGAGCTGGGCCCGGGCACACGGTGCACCGCCGCTGGTCGCCATCGATGAGATGGAGACGGAGCCGTCCGCCGTCACTGCCCGGCTGCGCCTGCAGGGCGTCCACCTTGCATATCCCGTCGTGGAGGATCGGTCCGGAGCCGTGGCCGACGCCTACAACGCGCATGATATGGCCTGGATCGTCGTGGTCGTCCACGGCAAGGTGGTGGCCATCCATGACGGATTCGTCAGCGGACCAAATCTGATTCACGAAGTGCAATCGAAGATCAACGCTGCGCATGCCTGACCGCCGGCCGCGTGCCGGATTCGGCTCCCGACTGGGCAGGCTTCTCGACACTCCCGGGTCCATCCATGGCGAGGTTTCCATATCAGTGGCATCATTGGCGCCGGGCCACCCGGCTATGTCTCGACTCCGATGCCTTGCGGATACGTCGACACCGCTCCGCTGATCCGGCGGGCCGCGATGGTTCGAGCCCACAGGGGTATCCCCTGCCTGGTCTTCGAACCCGACACGCGATGACTCAGCGCTCTTGGCCGCGTCTTCATGAGAGAGGTGGTTCAGCTTCGGAGCCGCTCCAGTGAAGGGGGCGCGGCTGTGACGCGGGTGCTCTATGACGTCAGCATGTCGCTGGACGGTTATGTCGCGGGACGACATCAGAGCCTGCGGGAGCCGCTCGGGGTGGGTGGACGCCGCCTGCACGAGTGGATGCTGGCGTTGGCGGCGACGCGTCAACAGCGGAACTGGCGGGAGGAGAGACCACTGCCCGTGGGTCACCGTTCGAGGAGGAAGTGGGGACCGAGGGCGCGATTGTCATGGGGCGCAACATGTTTGGCGGGGGGCTGGCCCGTGGGGTCCGGAACCATGGGAAGGGTAGTGGGGGAGGAGCCGCCATTTCACCTGCCGGTGTTCGTGCTGACCCATTACCCGCGTTGGCCGCTCCCACTCCGGGGCACCACGTTCATCTGTGTCACGGATGGCCTGGAAAGTGCTTTGGAACAGGCCCGGAGGGCGGCACGAGGTCGGGACGTGGCCATCGCCGGCGGCGGGTGCGTGACTGCCCAATACCTTCGGGCGGGTCTTGTGGACTGGATTCAGATCCACCTGGTGCCTGTGTTGCTGGGCAGCGCGGGGTCCGGCTGTTTGATCTGACAGGTCCGATGCCGCACCTCCTGAACCTCGTACGGGTGGTGGAGGCACGCGGAGTCACCCACATCACCTACCAGGTTATTCCTCGCTAGGTCGCGACGTCTCAGCTCCGGCGCATCGCCTTTCGCGCACGCTCCGGCATGACCCCCAGCTGGCACGAACAGGCTTCGTGCTGCAGTGCGGGCGCTGGATGGGGGCGCGCCGTCGAACCTCTCATCACGCCGTCCGACGCCAAGCCAGTGTGTTCCGGCAGCTCGGCTCAGGTCCCTGGACCGAGGTGTGATGGTCAAGACAGGGGATGTCTTGCGTGATCCATCCTTCGCGGTGATGGGGGGGGCCATCGCACCCGGTAGAGCTGCCACCGGAGCATCCCAGATCATCAAGGTGGCCGAGAAGGACGCGGCCTGGGAGAAAGGCACCCCCTGCGAGACCAATATCTCTGGACCGCATGTGCCCGCTTAATGGACGAACGGGTCGAGGGCAGATTTGGCGTGCTCGGCGGGTCACGCGCTGACGCGGACAGCGCTCATAGCGGTTGCTGCTCCTGAAGGCGTCGTCCGGCACGGAGGCGTACACGCCCGGTCCGGACCCTCGACACCGCCCTCCTGCCCTTCTGGCACCCGTCCTGAAGCGCTTTCCACGGTGATGAGTCAGGGCCGCCGGCCGATTGCCTCAAACAGCTCACCGTGCTCCTCGCTCCAGCGGGTCCTCCGCTCCAGTTCCTCCAGCTGTCCCTGCTCCACGAGGTCTGCCTGGGGCTGTACACCGCGCACCGCCAGGTATGCTTCGTGTTGGGCCACCTCTCGCTGCATGGCGGCAACCTTGGCGGCGAGGTGCGGGATGGGCGGGTGGCCGTAGGCGGTCAGGAAGACACCAACCCGCCGCCGCCGGTCCGGGGGCGTCGGAAAGGCATGCCAGGTAACGGCGGCCTCGTCATCGCGGAAGGGCGCCGTGTATTCAAGCGCGTAGAGGATGTCATGCTCGGGGGGTGCCGGGTGGGCCATGTCCCAGTCGAGGAGGCCCGTGGGGACGCCTTCCTGCCAGACCACGTTCCACGGACCAAAATCGCCATGGCAGATAATGTCGCCGGGATTGAGGCCGCGGGCGCCAGTGGACCACTCCAGATCGGCGGGGGGTCGGAAGTCCGCCACGACGTCGTGATAGCGGCGCAGGAGTCGGGCGAACGCCCGCAGGCCGTCCTCGCTCACGACCTGCTTCCAACCGTCTTGGCCGGACTGCCCGGGCAGGAAACTGAGGACCTCGCGGGAGTCACCATCACGGCCGATTACCCGTGGAGCCGCTGACAAGCCCCGCGCTGCCAGATACCCCAGGAGACTGTGGACAGCTGGCGTCCAGAAGTCGACAGGCCGGTGAACGGTGTCCCCGATCCTAAGGATGGGATGCTGTTCGTTGGTGGTGAGGCGTTCTTCCCACATACGCCGCCATTATATCGGAAGTCAAGCGCCAATCCCCCGCCTGGTACGAGATGCCCCCTGGGGGTGTGTCCAGCGCCGGCCGATGAGGCACGGACTCTAGCCGCCGGGGGTCCTGGAGACGCCGGATATCTGCCGGCATCCGGACGCCGCCCGCTTGCTACAACCGGTTCGGCCAGGAGGGTGTGCGCCGGCCGGAGCATGTCGGGAGGGGCAAGCGAATGGCGGTGGAGGTGGCGGCGGGGTCGGTCTCGTGCCGGCCGCTGTTGGAACGGCTTACGGAACTATACCGGTACGGCTTCAGTGAGATCCTGCCGATTGATGTCGGCGCGGATGGCCTCGTCGGCGATGACGACCGCGACGGATGCTGGACGGATCCCTGGCGGCATCTGTCGTCACGGCCGTGACGGGTCACACAGCCGGCTTCGCGATGGTCGATCAGGGCAGCACCGTGACGGTAGACGCCGGCGTGTTCGATATGGGGAATTTTGCATCATGCGGTGGTGCCGGCGGTCAGAATACAGCCGCCAAGTGGCACCAGCCCTCTTCTCCCGCTTTCCCGGTCCCGGGCCGTGCGCGCCATCGAAGGGCACCAGGCGACGCTGGCGTTCCGGCCGACCGTCACTGCCCTGGTTGCTGGCGACACGTCGGAGATCCGGCACTGGGTATTGCCGTCGGGTCAGGCGCAGGTGGTCTTCACCTTCGCAAAAGCGCGGTCGAACAGGAAGGTGAGTTCGCCAGGCGAACCCCACATCCTGCCGATGGCCGAGGCGGCAGCGCTCTTCCCCGGTACTCAGCTCACGGGTCGTCGGGGACGGGCTGCGACGGGGAGGTGCGGCGGGACCGTCGCCTGAAAGTCCGCAGGCCTACGACAGTCGCGGCGACCAGTACCTCCAGTATGATGAGGCCCGCCGCCACCGGGTCCACCTCCGATATGAGCAAGGCCGATGCCTGGTGGGCGGTATCGAGGAGCACGACTCCGGCCCAGTAAGCGGCCTCACCGATTCCGATTGCGACTAGGCCAATGGACCTCCCACCAGCATTGAGGTCCTCTGCCACGGTAATAGCCAGCCGGAGGTGTACCACCAGCGCGATGACGATGAGAGCGGACCACCCGAATATGGTAAGCACGCCGGGACGGCTTACCACAAACGACGAGTCGAGGGTTGCCTCCTCCAGTACGTACACCAGGGGCCAGCTGAGGTGTACCAGGGCATCTGTGCCCAGACTTCCCACCGTGGTGGCGAAGACCAACGCCAGCCAGAGCCAGAGGCCGAATATGGCTCCCAGCCCAGCCCGCACACGATCCCTGGCTGATCCCGCCAGACGGCGTGCTGCCACGCGAGCCGTGGCCCCCAATGGTACGACTACGTACGCGAGGATGGCCACTCCTTGCATCTCGGGAACGAACGCCGTCCAGCTGTGCGGTGCAAGCGCGACGGGATGCGCCCAGTCGAAAAACGATAAGAAGATGGGAACCAGGCTGCCTACAAGCATCAGGGGTACCCAGAACTGAGCCCGTCGGGCAATCCGCTTCCAGGACGCGGTGGCCCACCAGCCAGTTAGGAGCGCCAAGGGAGCCACCAGGGCCACGCGCGGCGTCTCGGGGAAGAAGAACTCCTTCAGCATGTCGATGAAGAGCACCAGAACGAGGGCGTCTACGACGAGGGTCAATATCACGCCCGTCGCCGTCAGGACCCACTCCATGAGCGGGGCTGACTCGTTTGGAGTCCAGGCTATGACCTGCAAGAGAATAAAGAGCATGCTGAAGGCACCGGCCATCAGCATGGAGATGGTCGCGTTCTCGCCCGCCACCATGACGATGTGAAGCGGCCATACAAACAGGGTTGAGGCCAGCACGGATCCGACGAGCAAGGTCGCGTATTCGAGACTGCCGATGACGGGCGCCGTGGGTTTCATCGCATGAGGCCTCTGCCCTGCAGATTGAACTCTACCAAGACGCGGACGTGCCAGTGGCTCCAGCCCCGGGTCCACGCTTCGTGACCGGTACTGAGACCAGACCACCGGTAGTTTCGATGCCAGCCAAAGGGATCTGTGTCGGTGCGGCGCGCCTCGGCGATGGCGGCCATGCAGCGAGCTAAAATGTGGCGGCTTACCGCCTGCTCCAGGTACCACTCGTCCCGGGAAGACACTTCGGCACTATGGGGCGTATCGCTCAGGACCCCGCTCTCGCGGAGGTCGGCGAGCACGATGACGCCATGCGGACCGTTTTGGAATCTGACGCTGGTGTGGCCTGTGACACCTGACACCGCCCACACCTCGCCATTGGGCGTGCGTACGCTAACAGCCGCCCGGAGGACCCGGTTGGTGAGATACGCCCATCCCGAGCTCTGTGGCTGGGACCAGACTGTCACCGTCTTTGGAGATAAGATCGCGACCCGGCCGAACCGGAAAGTCTGTCCGTGGACACTGACGATGGGAAAAGCAGGGGACATACCCGGCGTTTCAGAGTCCGACCAAGCCTGCCAGAGCCGCGCACCCCACTGGACTGCAAGGCACCCGCAGCCGAGAGCCTGGTAGGTCCCTACTTCCGGCACCTGTTCGGAGGGCGGGACGTACTTGGCCACCGCTCCCGCCTCTTTGGCTCCTACCGCCCACAGCGTCT
>JBMFXK010000112.1:0-8140 GCA_049964315.1 Clostridia bacterium
CCCATGACACGGGCGTTTCGGCGATTGCCGTCCTGGCCCCAGATGACGACGCCGCACAACGGCTTGCGCAGGCCCTGTCCGCATCCGGTGGCGCCACACGGCTTGACGGGAGCGCCCCCTACCGCGGCGGTCTCACCGTGGGCACGATGGAGACGGCCCGGGGGCTGGAGTTTGACTGGGTGATTCTGGCCGGGGTCGACGAGACCGCCTATCCGGCGTCGTCGGTCGGCGCCGAGCGCCTGTACACCGCCATGACCCGGGCGAGGCGGGCGGTGCACCTGGTCGTGGACCCTGACCGCACCGCCTCGCCGTGGCTGGACCAACTGGCCGAGCACAATCCGCTGCAGGAGAGCGGTTAGCCCAGACTCTCGGCAAACGCCGAGAACGCGTCCAGATCCCCCTCGCCGAGGTACCAGGCGGCCGAGGCGCGGACGCGGTTTCCCGGCACGGTGCGGATGAGAATGCGCCGGCGCTGCGCCTCGCTCACCAGATCCTCGGCCGAACGTCCTGCCACACCGAACACCAGCAATCCCGACCGCGCCCCGGCCGGACTCACGATCTCGACGCCTGGAACCGGTGCCACCGCCTCGCGCATGGCGGCCATGACCTCAGCGCCGCGGGCGAACACCCTATCCCACCCCACGACGTCGCGCAGCCAGCGCAGCGAGGCGGAAAGCCCAATCGGTCCGGGGCGGTAGACCGAGCTGACGTGAAACCGGCGTGCGTCCATCGGAAACTCCATGGGGCCGTCAAATCCGAATGACATGGGTCCCGCCATCAACGGCAGGGTGCTGGGCAGATGGTCCGGGCGGATGTAAAAGCCGCCCAGGCCCTCGGGTCCCATGAGCCACTTCTGGGACGGGAAGGCATAATAGTCCGCATCCAGGTCGGCCAGGTCCACGGGAATGGCGCCCACCGACTGGGCACCGTCGACCGCCACTTCGACGCCACGCTCATGCGCTGCCCGGACGAGGTCCCGGATCGGCAGCACGGCACCGGTGCCATACGCGACGTGCGAGACCACGATGAGCCGGGTCTTGTCCCCGATGGCCGCGGCGACCGCCTCAGCCGTTCCGCTCCCGCCGGCGCCGACATCCACGGTGCGCAGAGTCACCCCGCGCCGTTTCGCGGCCAGGGCGGCGGGGGCCATGCCGCCCGCATGCTCGACCGATGTCAGCAGGATCTCGTCGCCGGCGGCGAGCGACGCCGAGCCCATGATGGCGAGGTTCATGCCTTCGGTGGTGTGGTGGGTGAGAGCGATGGTGTCGGGTGACACCTGGAGCAGCTCGGCCAGAAGTGCGCGGCAATCTGCCTGGGCCTGGCCCGCCTGCTCCCAGGCGTCGGGACGGATGCGCCCGTGGTAGACCTCCTCGAAGAAAGCTCTCGACATCGCGTCCGCCGTGACCGCGGCGATGGCGCCTGCGGTCCCGGTGTTGAAGTAGTGCCAGGCCTGCAGTGCGGGAATCATCTGCCGGGCTTCTTGAAGCCACTCACTGTCCGTTGCCCCCGCCCCCTTCAGAAGTCGCGCTCCTACGATGATGCCCCGGAGGCACCAGGGGGGCAAGCAGCACTGCCCGCCGAGGGGCCATGCACCTCAGGTACAGGAATCAGGGTGGGAACACGGGGCGTTGGGGGCGAAGACCGGGCGGGGAGGACGGCTGCCGTGGCAACCGTGCGTGACGGCGGTTCCCAGCCCGCACGCAGGGAAGTGACAGACGCCTAGGATGAACCCGGCCCGATGGGCTCGGCCGGCGCCGACCCATCCACCAGATCGGGTGCCAGTACCGAGGGGGCCGCAGGCTGCAGGGACAAGGGAAGCGCGGAGGTCAGGAGTTCGCGTACGACCGCGCTGGGCGTGCTGTGGGCGCTTTCCGCCAATCGCTGGATGGCACGGATTTGCCACGGGTACAGCCAGTAGTCAGCTCGCCGGAAGCCGTGCGGCATGCTGTTCACCCCTCGTAGAACTTCTCGCTGGAGCACTCCATGTCCTTCCTCATGGAATAGGTTGACAGAAACGGCGTTACCTTATGTAATTCAAGCAACTCGTTCCCCCAAGGAGGTGCCCTTCGTGTCCCGGATCCTGGGAGGAGCCGTGGTCGCGCTCCTGATGGGGCTGGTGGTTGGTTGCGGTACTGCGGCGCCGACAGGTGCGTCGTCCCCCTCCAATGCTCCGGCCGCTTCATCGTCGGCGAACACGGCCCCGGTTACCACGGCGACCGTCACGGTCGGCGGCAAGTCCGAAACAGTTCTCACCAACGCGAGCGGCTATACGCTCTACTACTACGACAAGGACACGCCCACCAGTTCGGCCTGTACGGGGAGCTGTGCCGGGATCTGGCCCGCAGTGACCACCTCGGCCAGCAAGCTTTCGAGCCCCTCCGGTCTCGGGCCGTTCAGTGTGCTGAAGGATGCCAATGGAAGCCAGGTGGAGTACAAGGGTCACCCCCTCTACACGTACACCGGAGACACGGCCCCCGGCCAGGCCAACGGCCAGGGGAAATTCGGTCTGTGGTGGGTGGTGACCCCGGCCGTCGCGACGGCCGCCCAGGGCACCGGTGCGACATCGTCCTCGTCAGGCGGCGGCTGGTAGCAGCCGTCCAGCAAAAGGCGCCGGCCCCGGCGCCTTTTGCGTGCGGCTCGCGGTCAGAGACAGCGGCTCGCGGGAGCGCGCGATCCCGCGCGGGCCAGCCTCGACAATGATTGACGAAGGGGTGGAGTACCCTACCAGCATGAGCTCAGCATGGGGCGTCATCAGGAAGCGGCCGCGTGCCATCCCCGCAGGGCTCGTGGCGGTCGCGCTGGCACTGGCCTCCCTTCTCTGCACCGTCGGCCGCCCCCCGCATGCTGGCGGCCTTCCCCATCTGGTGCCCGTGCTCATCATCGGCGGGTCCGCGGCGGCGGGCTGGGTCGATCTGACCGGCCCCGGTTATGTGGCGCGCGGCGTGCTGGGGTTTGGGGACGGGCATGGCCTGGACTTTCAGGTGACCAACCACGCCATTCCCGGGGCCCCGGTGGTGGATGGAACGGTGCGCCACCAGTTGCGCGCCTGGGTGAGCCGCCTCGGGTCGGGTGGGATCGTAGTGCTGGCATGGGGGTTGTTGAACGACCTGCGCCTGCACGTCGCGCCTTCCCGCATCAAGCGGGCGCTCGAGCGTCAGATCCGGACCGCGCTTGACGCCTCCGATGTCGTCCTGCTGGTCACGCCACCCGCCACACGGCCCTCATATGCCCAGGACCGCTACAGCGAGCCGAGGCTGGTGGATCTGGAAATCCGCGTGGCGCGGAGCTTTCACTCGCGCGCCGTGTATGTGGCGAACGTCTTCTCGAGCGAGAAGCACTTTCTTCGCACGCGTGGTGAGAGCTACACTCCTTTGATGCACGGTCTGTGGGACCCCAACACACGGGGGCAGAAGCTGGCCGGACGGCTTCTCATGCGCGTGCTGACGCGGGTGGTTGCCAGTCAGACCCTCTCGGTGCTGCTGGAGCGGCTTCACGCCCGGACCAACGGCCGGCCGGGAGCCGCCGGCTGACTCGAGCGCAGGCATCAGCGTGCGGGAAACCCACGGTCACCCAAGCTCGCACACCATCAATCGCTCGCTGGACCCGTCGGGACTGGCGCCGGCGTCTTTGAATCCATGCCGGCGGTACAGTGCGATGGCGGGGGAATTGTCAGCCACCACGCTGAGCGTCACCCGCGAGGCCGGAAGCGAGCGGGACCAGTCCATCACGGCGCCTACCAGACGGTCGCCCACGCCCCGTCCCCGCGCGGCCGGCGCCACCCACATCGAGATCAATTCGGTCTCATCGGTGCGGTCCGTGCGGGCACCGCTCACCATTCCCACCGGTTCTCCGCCCACCATCGCAGCGACATTGAAGGGCACGGCCGTCAGCCTGTCCCGCCAGCGCTGCTCGACGTCCCCCTCCCCCTGCCAGTAAGTGAGGGTGGCTCCAAACGCGTACGGCGCTTCGCGAAGCGCCTCAAGCCGCAGCTGGCGCCAAAGCCGCCAGTCGTCGGGCGTCAGGACTTTCACCGTGAGCGCTAGATCCTCGGGCACCCGCCCCAACTCCTCACGCTGCGGCGCTCGGCGGGCCCAGGTGAACACCAGGCGCCGCCGGGGCATGGGACATCAGTACATCATGCGCGCATCGACGTAGTGTTTAAATTCCAGCAGGTTGTTGGAGGGGTCGATGAGGAGAAACGTGAGATGCTCCTCGGCCCGCCCCTGAAACCGCACCATCGGCCGCTGGAAGAACGGAATTTCACGGATCTCGCACACGCGCAGGAGCTGGTCATACTCCTTGCGCCGCTTGAACGTGATGCCGAAGTGGCGGGGATACATCTCGGCCTTGTGCTCGACCTTGTCGGAGAGATGGCAGACCACCTGATCGCCAAAGAAGTCCAGGGTGATGCGATCCGCGTAACGCCGGGCGAGCTTGACGCCCAGAAGCTCCACGTAGAAATGGTACGCCTCGTCCAGGTCCCGCACCGGGATCGCGAGATGAAACACGTTCTCGGTGTCACGCACTGCTCCTCACCCGTTCCTGACGATGATGCGAGCCGGACACGCCGGCTCGCCTCTTTGTATCAGGACCACCCGGGCACATTGTTAAGACCCGCTGACCGGGAGCTGAAGTGGCCGGCACCGAGGCTGGCAGGATTTGCTCCGCCCGTCCCTGTTTTGAACCGGCCCCGTCCGCAACACTATCGCTGTCGGGAGGAAAAGGGCGGTGAAGACATGCGGGTCGGTCAGCGTCTTGGACAATCCATGGCTGCATTTCTGCTGAGCACGACCGCTCTTGCCGTGCCGGTCCGCGCATACGGCGCGCCCACGGCGGCAGTGCCGGTGCCGGTGCTGATTGTGGGTGGCTCGGCTGCCGTGGGCTGGGTCGACGACACCGGCCTCGGTTACGTGGAACGCGGTTTCCTGCGTTACGGCGAACAGGCGAAAATGGACTTCACCTTCACGAATCATGCGATTCCGGGCGCCCGGGTCGTGAATCCCTTGGTGGCACACCGGTACGCAGGATGGGTTTCGGCGACCGGCCCGGGAGGCATGGTGGTGCTGGCGTGGGGTCTCCTGAACGATCTGCGCCTCAAGACGCCGCTGCCCGCGGTGAAGCGGCGCATCCGCCAGCAGATCCGGGTCGCGCTGGGCCATTCCGACCTGGTCATTCTGGTGACGCCGCCCGCCACCCGGGCCACGTTCGAGCGCGAGCGGCCCACCGAGCGCCGCATGGTGCGCGCCGAGATCGAAGCGGCCCGCACGTTTCACTCCCGGCGGGTGTACATCGCGGACGTGTTTGACCGGGAAACCGCGTACCTGGTCGCACACCACCTCGCGTACCGCCGGTATATGGCCGGACGGTGGGATCCCAACACCCGCGGACACGCGCTGGCGGGCCGCATCCTCGGACGCGAGCTTCGGGAGGATCTGCCGGCGGCGCGGGTGGTGCGGCAGGTGCGGCGGCTGATGGCTGCCGGGGAACGCCGATCCTGAATGACGCGGGATCAGGGATGGGCAGCCAGCCACGCCATGCCCATGCTGAACAGTGCGGCACCGGCTCCGGCCACCAGCTGGGCGAAGGTGTGCCGCTGCAGCGCGAGCCGTGCCCACCCTACCAGAAAGGGCGTCCACACGAGTCCTATCCCCCAGGCAGACCCGTACAGGAGCCACATGAGCGCCACCACGCCCACCGCCGCGCCCTCGTGAATGCTGATCTTCCAGTACCAGCTGACCACCGTCGTGATGACCAGCCATACCAGGATCCCGGTCAGGGTAAACCGGAAGATGCGGGGGAAATGAAAGACGATGGTGATGCCAAACAGGATAAGCGCGGACAGGAGCACCCACGGCAGATAGGTGCGGCGTTCGTGCAGGCGCGAGATGTCGATGTCCGACCACCAGCCGCGGTGAATCCCGTAAAACAGGAGCGCGGCGGGCAGCGCCCCGAGAAAGAAGAACGCGGTCAACGACGGGCCCCACAGACGGCCGTGGCTTCCGACGATGAGATACAGCAAAAACAACCCGATGTAGAGGACCGGGTTGAAGATGGCCGATACGATGCGGGCGAATTCCTTCATACCTCGAGATTCCCCCCTGCAGAATCTCCCTCCTGCCCATCCGCCGCCGTCGCCACATTCTCCCCGCCGCTTACAGGTGGGGCCGTGAGCCGGCCGCCGATCCCAAGTTCCGTGACCCGGGCAGAACGCAGGGACAGATCCCATTGCGGTAAGCGACCAGCAGTTCACGCCACGCCGGTTCATCCACTGGCAGCTGGACCTGAAGCCTGGGTGCCATCTCCAGCAGGCGGCTTTCCTCCACCTGGCCGGACGTCTCGCGTTGGGACGGCTGCGCCCGGGTGATCGCCGTCGCATGGACCTCAAAGCCTGCGTCCATCATCATGCCGGCGAGCCTCCGCCCCCACCCGCGGTCTTCCCCGTCCACGGCCTGCGCCGATTTGAGGGCCTCCATCACCGCGCGGCCTTCCTCGGTGGGATCGGGGTCGGTGAGGGTGGCGCCGTCATCACCGTCGATGACCTGAATCCGCCCCCCGCCGCCGGAAGGCGGGCGGCGGAGCGGTTGACACGCCGCGGATTCGCCGCATGCTGCAACAGGACGCGGGCCGTGACCAGGTCAAAGGGGCCGGTCAGGGCCGGATGCTTGGCATGCTCCTCCACCAGCGTGAGGCGGCCCTGCAGACCGCTCACCCCGGCGGCACCTGCCAGCAAGGAGAGCATGTCGGGGTCGAGTCCGGTGCACAGCGCCTGCGGGTATCGGTAGAGACCCTCGAAGGCGAGGGTGTCGAGGCCGACGTCCAGATCGCACCACCTTGTGTGCGCTTCCATCCGGGGCACTTCGATCCGGGGGGCGCGGGCCGCCTGTGTGGCGATTGTCCGGAGGTAAAGCCATCGGGCCGTACTGGGCACGAGAGGCCGCAGACGAACCCAGGGAAACGGGGAGGGCGGTGTCGGCATCAGTCGGCCCCCCGCTCCTGATAGGAGTAAACTGGAAGTGTTCACGGACAGTATACGACACGGCCCGTAACGGGAGGGGGAGCATGCTGCGGGTGCTGGTTGTGGACGACGACCTGGCGATTCTGGAGATGGTGTCCACGGCGCTGCGGCAGGCGGACATGCGTCCCGTCCTGGCATCCAGCGGAGATGCGGCCAGGACCGCATTCGCGGATGACGGACCGTTCGATGCGGTCCTGATCGACCGGTCGCTCCGGAAAGAGGACGGCCGCCAGCTGGCCGATGACCTGGTGCGTCATGGCCAGCCGGAGACCCGTGTGCTGCTGATGAGCGGCTATCACGACGAGCCAACTGCCTACGTCTCGGTCCCCAAGCCGTTTCGCCTCGATACCCTGGTGAACGCTCTCCGCAACGCGGGTGCCGGGACCTGACGGTTACTCGTGCAGGCCGCACTCCGTCTTGTCGAAGTTCTTCCAGCGGCCGCTCCGCGGATCCTGGCCGGGAAGCACCTGGCTCGTGCAGGGCCAGCAGCCGATGGACGGATACCCCTGATCATGCAGTGGGTTGTATGAAACGCCGTGCGCATGGATGTACCGCCAGACGTCCTGGTGGGTCCAGCGCGCCAGCGGATTGAGCTTGACGAGCCCGAACTTAGCGTCCGCCTCGACGACGCGGGCGTTTTGGCGCGCCGGCGTCTGCTTCCGGCGGATCCCCGTGACCCACGCGCGCTCGGTGCTCAGGAAATGGGTCAGCGGCTCCACCTTGCGGATCCCGCAGCACCGGTCGGGCGCCCTTAGCCACAGTTCGGGCCCCAGGGTTTCCGCCTGCTCCTCCACGGTGAGCAGCGGGGTGAGCCGGATCGGGTCGAAGCCGTAGCGGTGGCGGGTAGCCTCGATGAGCGCGTACGTCTCTTGGAACAGTAGCCCGGTGTCGAGATAAAAGACACGAGGGTGGTCGGTCAGGCCGCACAGCATATCCACGAGGCACATGTCCTCGGCACCGAAGCTTGAGGCAAGGCTCACACCCGTGCCGAAGGTCTGCAGCGCCCAAGCCAGCACGTCCTCAGGGGGAGCCGTCTCAAGACGGGCGGCGGCGTCATGAATCTCGTCGGGAGTGAGCGCGAGGCCGATTATGTCCATTCCTGTCCTCCTCTTCGGCCATCCGCGG
>JBMFXK010000113.1:0-8125 GCA_049964315.1 Clostridia bacterium
ATGCAGCACGAAGCCGGCCTTGAAGTCCGGCTCATCCCAGCAGGGAAACACCCGCCGGGCGTCGGTGGGAAAGCACTGGGTGGCCGCAATCACCACGTCGCCGCCATCCCGCCCGGACACGGTCCTGCGGTAGAGTCCGCCAAGGCCCTCGGACATGGTCCCGGAGAACCGGAGCGAGATGGTAGCCTCGCCGACCGGAACGATGTCCGGCAAATGCAGCGCCACCCGCTGCAGGTCCGGATGTGCCTCCACGACCGCCCGAGCGAGACCCCCGTCATCCAGCAGGACCATGGCGCCTTCAATGGAAAGACCGGCGCTGTGGAGCTCGATGGTATGCACAGGCGCCTCGATGCGGACGCGGACCATCACCGCACCGGACAACGCGCCCGACTCAAGATCGGGGACCAGTTCAATCTCGTAATGATACGGGATAACGGTACGGGGCAGTCTTCCCGCGTGCGCACTGTCAGTCATCGGCACTCCTTTCCAGCGTGGCCAGCCGGCCTTTCGGCCCACGCGTGCCCTGAACCAGCGGGCGGATGACGGTGGAAGCGACGGCTAGGCCAACCGCAATGGCGGTTGCGGTGAGAAGGGCCGACAGGCCGCGCTCCAGGCCGGCTACAAATTGGTGATCGATGAAGGCCACCATGCTCCGGTAGGCGAGATACCCAGGCACGAACGGAATGATGGCCGGCACCACCAGGAGGGGCACGGGTTCACGCCGCACGACAGCCAGCACCTCGGCCCCGCCTCCCACCACCAGCGCCCCGGCAAACACCGGCAGGGCGCTCAGGTGGGGCACGGCGTTCAGAAAATCTGACGCTGCCCAGCCCGCCCCGGACAGCGCCGCTGCCACCAGGGCGGTGCTGCGGCTTTCCTGGTAGACGATGCCAAAGCACCAGGCCGACACCGCTGCCAGCACGAGGTCTCCCCCAAGTCCGAGCGTCATGGCCAGCGGCCGCCGAGGTGCACGTAGATGAACAGCACCAGCGAGGCTCCTCCGGCGACGGCGGCCGAGATGAGGGCCGCTTCCAGGAGCCGCGCCAGGGACGACAGGAGGTCGCCCGCCATGCCGTCGCGGACTCCCGTCGTCAGCAACACACCCGGCACCAGGACCATGATGCCGCCGACCAGGACCAGGGCGGGGTGCGCACCTGGAAGTTGTGCCGCGGCCAGCGCAGGCAGCACCGTACCGGAGGCGGCAGCCATATCGCCGAGAATTCCCACCTGGGAACGCGCCTTGAACGCGAGCCGGATGCCCTGGGCCATGACGCCCGCGGCAAACGCCCACGGCAGGGTGGCCCACGTGCCGCCAAATAGGAGGGCCAGGGCCGCCGCAGCAACGCCCGCGGCCGCGGCCTCATACCAGGCCGGATAACGGTGGGTGGTGCGCGCACCGGGCAGGCGCCGCAGGAGCTCCTCCAGGGAAAGCGCGCCTGCTGCCGCCTCGCGCGACCATTGGTTGACCAGTTCCAGCACGGCCAGGTTGGTGCGGCGCGTCCGCACCCGCCGCATCACCATGTCATTCTCTGCCGTGGCCAGCACCATGGTCGGCAGCACCATGGCTTCCACCTCTAGACCGAAAGCGCGGCCAAGGCGCGTCATGGTGTCTTCCACCCGCGCGACTTCCGCACCGGATGCGAGCAGCAGGAGGCCGGCTTCAGCGACCGCGCTGAGAGGTTTCGAGGGCGGGTTCGGCATTCGCCAACGACGGTTTGAAGGCCCAGTGGGTAGAGAGCAGGAAGCCCACGATGGTGTTCAGCGGAATGGCGAGCAGGTTGGCGAGGAGATAATACACGTGCAGGTGCACCAGGAGGGTGAAGACGCCGACCTGCAGCGCACCACCCAGCAGAGACACCAGATTATACCGAAACCATGTGCCCCATCCCAGCGGGGTGTGAAACGTGAACCGGCTGTTCAGGGCGTAGTTGGAGAGGATGGCGGCCTCGGTGGCCACCGCGTTCGCCACGGCAGGGGCATCGTGCAGGAACGGCCAGACGGCCTTCAAAATGGCAAAATTGACGATCACGCCGGTGCCGCCCACCAGGCCATAACGAATGAGGCGGGAAAGCCAGGGGGGCCACGATCTCAAGGCCGGACGCGCTCTTCCCCCATGCCGGCCGTCTGCTCCGGCGCGGGGGCGGTCAGCGCAAGCCGCGCCACCATAAACAGCGCTTCCAGGAAGATGGCCGAAGACATCTTGCTCTGCCCCGCGGCGCGGTCCCGGAACACGATGGGGTATTCGACAACGCGCATGCCTTTGCGGGCGAGCCGGAACGTCATCTCGATTTGGAAGCCGTACCCGGTCGACTGCACGGCTGTCAGGTCGATGGATTGAAGAGCCTCACGGCGAAACATTTTAAAGCCGCCGGTTAGATCGCGCTGGGACAGGCGCAGCATTCGTCCCGCGTACCAGGACCCAGCCCGAGAGATGATACGGCGGTGCCAGGACCAGTTCTCGGCCCCTCCGCCGTCAACATAGCGCGAGCCCAACACCACATCGGCGCCCGTGCGGCGGGCGGTCTCGAGGAACAGGGGCAAGTACTCCGGACGGTGCGAGAAGTCCGCATCCATCTCGAAGAGAAAATCATAGCCTTTGCTGATGCCGTAATGAAACCCGGCCAAGTAGGCGGTAGCAAGACCCAGCTTGCCTTCCCGGTGAATCACGGCCATCCGGTCGGGGTGCAAACTCTGCAGGTGATCGGCGAGGAGCCCGGTGCCGTCCGGCGACCCGTCGTCAATGACGAGAACATGAAACTCAGAACCCTGGGCGAGAACACTCTCGACCAATATCCGCAGGTTTTCGAGTTCGTTATAGGTCGGCAAGATCACCAACGCGGTCACACGGTACCCTCCCCTAGTCCCCAGACCTCCTGGCTCAAACCGCTGGCCTGCGAGACCGGACATCGGTCACCGGATCGGAACATGATGCCTCGTCGCCCCACGCGTCTCATGCTCTTAGGGACGCCCCGTCGGAGTCCGGCGTGAGCATCGAGCTCGCAGATCTGCCGTGAATTGACAAAACTACTATAGCGGGCTTGGCCCCGCTCTGCAACGCTCCATCATGATAGATAGGATGGACAAGATAACGGTCCCGTAGACATCGACTGGCATCAGGGCCATAGGATGCGTCTTCAACCGCCAGTAAGCGTCCATGGTCCACGGTTTCGGCGGCGCTCAGGCCTCGAGCGACCCGAGCGCGATGTTTCGCTCCATCACCAAGCCGCGCCAGATGATCTCGCAGTTCGGCACCGCATTGCGAAGTGCCTCGGCCGCCACTTGCGAGAGTCCGAAACGGCAGCGATTCACGCCCCAGGCGCGCGCTTCGTTCCAGAGATAGTCGAGGAGCGAAGTGACTGCCTGGCCCAAGACCCGGAAATACTGAATGTATAGGGTTTCCTTGGACTGGATCCGCGTGAGCGCCAACGCGGACAGCTCCCCCATCTGCGGCACCACTGCCGCTCCGCCGTCCTCGATGCGGCGCAGGACGTCAGCGATGTCCAGGCTTTCCGGCTGCCACTCGGTGACGCCCCAGAGGTCGCCCGCGCAACCTTGCGTGAAAGCCTCCAGCCGCTCGCGATCGATCGCCCACGCGGGCCCGGCATCTGACGGCCGTTCGGTCGGCGCAGGGATCGGGCTAATCTCCCCCACCGCCCAGTGGTCGACGACCCTGAATCCCAACTTGTCCTGGAGGACGTGGGCGGACGCCTCGTTGTCGGCATGCACCAGGACGCGGACCAGCGTGGCGCCGAGGCGCCGCGCCTCCTTCAGCTGGAACCGCCCGAAATCCTCCCCCAGTCCCTGGCCTTGTCGGCTCGGGGCGATGCGCATACCCGACAGATAGGCTTCGTGGGCTTTGGGCAGCGAAATGATGCACGTCCCGACCAGCTCATCGCCATCGAGGGCGAGGTACAGTCCGCCGCGTCGTTGACTAAGGTGAGGCGCATATGTTTCTGCCAGGTAATCGTCCACGAACTGCGCCAGGAACTGTCGGACCTTGTCATGGTCCGCATCTGTGGCGCGGACAAATGTCAGCAACCAGCGACCTCCCTCAGTGACGGCATCATGCCCATTGTATCTTCTATCTGTGCTGTCAACCAGTCCT
This sequence comes from Clostridia bacterium, assembly GCA_049964315.1. GTDB lineage: Bacteria > Bacillota > Sulfobacillia > Sulfobacillales > JAIMBI01 > JAKATP01. Next base: position 4,106 of record JBMFXK010000113.1, read on the forward strand.
GGTCAGGGGAGGCGCCGGTTGAGCGAGAGCACGTAGTCCGCCAGGTCGCGCGCCTGACCCGGCGTAAGAATACCCGGGTCGCTGGCCGGCATGTTCGTGCGGATGAACGCCTGCAGCGCGGGCCCGGTCGGGTATGTCTTCAACACCTTTCCGTCGTTCAGCGCCGGCGCCCCGCCCGCGCCGTCGCCCCCGACACCGTGGCATGTCTCACAGTCCGTAGCGAAGATGACGGCACCCACCCGAGCGTCTGCCCATGCCGCAGATGCCGCGGCCTGCCGCTCATGAGCGCGGAGCGCCGCCGTTCCGATTCCTGTCAACACGCCAAGCGCCAGGACCAGGCCCAGGGCGCGGCCCGCCTCTGTCATCCGCAGCCACCTCCCCGCGAGCCTGGCTGGGGTGTTTGGCCCGGGTGCTCCGGAAATCCGCTCGACAACCATTCGAGGTACAGTTCCAGAGCCTGCAGGCGGGGGTCGTAGGCTGCCAGGCGGGGCGCATGCATGCCGGACAAGCAATGGTCGACCTGAGCGGACAAGGATGTGACGCGGCCATTCCGGATTTGGGGGAAGCCGGCCGCCACCCCGACCAGCGGCGGAATGACGACGCCCTTATGAAAAGACGCAAGTGTGCCCCCGCCTGCGTGGCATGTGTTGCAGCTCTCGCCATGAGAGTCGAGCCCCTGGCCGGTCATGAAAAGCGCTTCCCCTTCCTGGATGGCGCGGGCCGTTGCGGTTCCCTGGGGCATGGGAAGATTCGGACCTGACGCGGCACGGGCGGGGCTCCAGACAGAAAGCGGCAGGGCATCAATCGCCCCGTTCTCGTTGGGCTGAATGAGCGTGCCACCCACGACCAGCGGGTAGTCGGCGGCCAGACTCCCGCCCACGTCGACAACCGATCGCACCGCGCCGGTGTGGAGCGAGAGGGCAAACACCATCCCGCTCTCATCCCCGACGTACACCACTCCGTGCACCACGGACGGAGACTCGGCAATAGGGGCGTGGGGATTGAACGTCCAGACCAGATGGCCGGTGGCCGCGTCGAGAGCTACCTCCCGGTCGGCCACCGGACTTCCCGCCAGCACAAGGCCGCCCACGACGGTTGGCGCCACCACCTGGATGTCGGTGGGAAGGGTCGTGCTGCTCCCTATCCGGGTCGACCAGAGCAACGACCCGGTCGCCGCGTCAAACGCGAACACCCGGGTTGCCGGGTGCTCGGTGGTGCCGACGGTGCCCTCCACGAACAGCCGGCCATGCGCCGCGGCCAGCGAACTATCGTCCGAACCGCCAAACACTCCGGGAATCGGCCGCGCCCACGCCACCCGGTGGCGGCTTATGTTGATGGCGTAAAGGTCGTAGGGGTGCGCACCTGATACATAGAGGTCGTGCCCGACGAGGATCGGCGATGACATGCTCACGTACGAGCCTATGGGCACTTTCCAGCGAACCGCCCCGGTCCGGGCGGCGAGCGCCAGCACCTCTCCCGCCCCGTTAGCCGCATAGACGGTCCCACGATTCAAGACGAAAGTGGGCATGTTCTCGCCGGCGGTAGGAACCCTCCAGAGCACCCGGCCGTCACGGGCAGAAAGGGCGTAGATAGCATTGGCACCAAGGCCGCGGACAAGATGCCGCGACGAGAGGCGGGCGTCGGCCCGCTGCGCAGGCGGACTGAAGAACTGGTTGCCGCTTCCGACGAACACACGACCGCCGCCTACCACCGGGGTGGTCATGGACATGTTGTCCAAGTGCCGCACCCACAAGAGCCGGCCGGTGGTCGCGTCAAGGGTGTAGATGTTCCCGTCGCCCGGTCCCGTTCCATCCCCCGAGACAAATACCCGTCCACCCGCGATAGACGCTTGCTGAAGCGGCTCGGGAGCCTGATACGTCCACATAGCCGTGAACCCGAGCACGTTCGCGGCCTCATCTACCGGGTTATTGGCCTGGTCTCCAGCAAATCTCGCCCAGCCTGAGGGACCCACCCGGCTGACGGGTTGGGGCACGAGCGGTCTCACCAGGGCCGTCCCGGCAATGCCGATCGCCACCGCCGCAAGGCCGGCAAAACCCATGAACCAGATCCGCGGTACCAGTCGCAGGAAGGGGGCCAGCGTGTCCTTGATCCTCACCAGGTCACCTGCTTGGCAGCAATCTCACGGAACGCTGGGTAGAGTTCCCTGGATCTCTGCCAGGCATCCGGTTCCCGCACCCTTCACGGAGCCAGGCCGGAGTGCACGCGGCGAAGACTGCCGCCTCGGCGTGCGTGTGTATTTCGGTGGATCGCGTGCTGAGTCGGTGGTCTACGTCCTGGCGCTTCGTCGTCGGGCTCGGGCGGGCTTTCTCGCCAGTTGTCCGTATGGGCCTGTTCCACACCCCACGGGGCTCAGGGTTGGTCCCCATCCGCTCCAGTGTCCAAACCCGGGCCAAACCAAGGAAAGACACTCGCCAATGCCTGGCCCAGTCTTTCCAGGTTGGTCACAATCCCGTGGGCGAGGCAAGCGTTGAGCTGAGTAGTTCAAGGATGACGGTCCGCAAGCGCTATGCCATCCGTGTCGACCGGTCACCGTAGCCGCTTCTGCCAAAAGCAAGCCGGTGTGTTCCCCCACACATGGCTCGACCCGGACGTGGAGTATGTCGCGGACTCCTTGCACGGCAGAAAGCCCATCTCCAGAAAGGGGGGGTCTTGTCGGATTCGCAGGTACCCGAGTCCGTAGCGCTATCCAGATAGCCTTCTGCTCTGGTGTCTCTTCGTCCACCGTTCTCACGAGCAGATGACCGTGTGAGTAATCCCGTGCCTGAGAGACGAAGCCGGAGCCACCCGCTGCGGCTCCGGCTCCAATGCATGGATTGCGATTACGTTGTGGGAGCCGGTGGACTGGTCGAACCGTATTGAATCGCGAATCCGTCCGCCTCTGCATCAGGAACCGAAGGAGTCGACACCTGGGTCAGGTGCTGGATCATAACGCCGCCGTCCTGGGTTTTGAGGTTCGGGTTTCCTCCATTGACCGTGCCCGGATCGAAGGTTGTTAACCCGTAATTGGCGAGCGTCGCCACATGCCCACCGATGGTGGGCGCCTCTTCGATCCACTCGGCGGAAGCGGCAGGTCCCGAATAGGACTGCTCCGTCTTGAACGTCCATCCTTGGGTCTTGTCGGAGAGAGTGATGGTCCAAGTGCTACTACTGGTCACCTGGGTAATAGAAGCCGTCATCGTATCACCGGGTTTAACGGTGTCGCCGGTGATAACTGTCTCCGCAGCCGGCAGTATCTCCCACCAGGCGTAATACTGGGCTTTCCCCGACGTGTAGTCCTGCTCCGTGCCGGTCTGAATCAGACTGCTGTTGTTGAACCCGTCGATGCCAATCCAACTGGACGAGTAGGTGCTGCCCTTCGTCGGCGTCACAGTCGGCACCGTCCACTGCCCTGTAATGCTGGAGTAGCTGCCCGCTGAACCCGACAAGGCATAGCCAGACCAGTTGCTGGACGCCCAGCCGAAGTGGGTTCCCCCACCTCCACCACCCCCACCGTGTCCATGGCCATTCGTGCCTGGCTTCGCGGCGAGCCGGGGTGCATTCGTGATGGCGGGGACCGCGGTCCCCGACGCGAACACAACCGCCGGTAGAGACACCATGGCGAGGGATGCTAGCGAGAGAATGCCCCCTGCCCATTTCCTCACTCGATAAGACCTCCTTGCACAATGCACAGGTCGGAACAACACAAGCCGCACACGCTTGGGCACCGAACCGCAGAAGACATGGAGATATCCTTCGACAGGAAGTAGAGGAATGCCTTCCCTGGTTTGCGAGGAAATCCCATATAGGCAATACCGTTGAGTAACGTTGACCCGATGCCGCAAACGCTTATAAATCAAGGCGTAAGAGAGTCTCGCATCGTGTCTCGCAATGGGGTGATGGCCGCTAGAAAGCACCACTGAGACGCAAAACGAGACCCCGGCGACCTCCACAGCCGCCGGGGGAATCAGTAACCGTCCGAGAGCCGCTACGTCCTCAACGAAGCTAGAGGGATGTCATGCC
>JBMFXK010000114.1:0-8063 GCA_049964315.1 Clostridia bacterium
GCCGCGTTTGATGAGGCCGAGGGCGACCGGGGCGCCTGCGGCCAGGCGCCGCGCGAGGTTCATGCTCTCCGCCATGACGTCGGCGGCCGGCACCACGCGGTTGACGATCCCGTACTGGAGCGCGGTGGCGGCATCGATGGTTTCCCCGAGAAGTGCCAGCTCAAGGGCTCGCGGCAATCCCACCAGCTCCGGCAGGAGATAGGTGGAGCCGGAGTCGGGGACAAGACCCACATGGACGAACGCCTGCACGAAGCGGGCGCTTTCGGCCGCGATGCGGAAGTCCGCCGCCAGCGACAGGCTCATGCCCGCGCCGGCCGCCACACCGTTCACGGCGGCAATCGTCGGCTGATCGAGATGATAGAAGCGATCCAGCACCGGGTTGTAGTGCCGTTCCAGGTGGTTCCCGATCCGCGCAGCCCCGCCAGTGTTCACGTGTTCCTTGAGATCCTGACCGGCCGAGAACGCACGCCCCTCGCCGGTGACGATCAGGACCCGGATCGTGCTGGAATGCGCGACATGATCCAGGGCGCGTCGAAGTTCCTCGAGCATCTCGGTGGTGAAGGCATTGAGCGCCTCCGGTCGCTTCAAGGTCAGAACCGCGACGCCGTCGTCCTCCGTAAAGCCGAGGGTGTTAAGGGCTTGCAGTGCTTCCGATCCGGCCATCTCCGTCATCTCCCATCGGTCGCCCATCTCGGTGTCAAGCTTCGTGAACTAGCCCGGGTCTCCTCCCATAAAGATACCGAGGCGATGGGCTGCATCCCTCACCAGATGCCGTTCCCGCCGCTCCAGCTGCCGGATGGAAAGGGGCCCTGGGGCAATGGGGTAGAGGCCCACGGGCCATTTCTTGAGCAGGTCTTGGTAGTCCCGCCCCACGTCGGCCACCAGCACCCATAGAGGCCGCCCCGCCTCCCTTGTCACGGGAACCAGCCAGTCGAGGAGGACCTGGTCTTCCGGCTGACCGATGCGGGAGGTATTGGCCAGCACCCACTCACAGTGACGGATGCGCTCTTCCAGCCCGAGCAGCGCGGCCAGATACGGGACAGCTGGCTCGATGCGTCCGGAGAGCCCATGCCAGGAAGGAAACGGGGGCCGGTGACCCTCCCGGCTTTCGTCTTGCCCCAGGCGAACCGTCGAAAGCTCGACCAGCGGGCAGGGCACCGTTCCCGCTTCACCGGCCCCGCCAAATACTTCGACAAGACCGCGGCCGCCATCGTGGCGGATGTCCGAGGGGATGAGCACCAGGGCCTGGGTGGCCCCGCGTTGTGCGGCAGACCTCAGGGCCTCGCCAACACCCCGGGTGGAGTGATGGATGATGCAGGAGCCGTCGATAAGGGCGGACCGGTCCGGTAGGAGCGCAAAATGGCCATCTTCAAGGCCGCGGCCCTCAAGTTGGTAGACACGGCCCCCGATCTGACGGACGAGAAGCGCGGCACTTCCCGGCTCCCCCAATGGCATGGCGACCGCGTCCAGTTCCTGGCCGGCTTGCAGGAGACCCTCCCGGGCCTGCTTGGCAATGGCGGCCGCCCCAAGGTGCGGTCCCCGGGTGACGAACACCCCGGCCACTTTGTCGATCGCGCTCACCCTCCCGAAGGCATTCGCGGGCACGACGGTAAAGCTGTCCCTATACCGGTATCATGAAGCAAGGACGCACGACGGGGGGAATATGGTGCCACGTATTGCATTCACGGTGCGGGGCCGGGTCCAGGGCGTCGGCTTCCGCGCAGCCACCGCCTACGAAGCCCGACAGCTGCACCTTGGGGGATACGTCGAGAACCATCGCACCATGGATGACCGCGTGGACGGGGAGGCCGAAGGCTCCCCAGACGCCTTGCGGCGGTTTCGGGCCTGGCTTCAGCATGGGCCGCGCCTCGCCCGTGTGACCGAAGTTCTAGTGTCGGATGTTTCGGAACGGGGCGAGATCGAATTCGTCATCCGCTGACCGGCGCGAGCCGCTCGCGAAGATAGGTGGCCAGGTGCACGACCCGGGCGTGGACACCGGCTTTCTTTACTCCCCGCTCGCACTGAAGCGCACAGCCTGGATTGTTCATGATCCAGATTCCGACCCGGTTCTGGCCCACTTCTTCCAGATGGCGCGCCAGGACCCGTTCGGCCATGGCGGGCTGGTCGAGATTGTAGACTCCTCCCGAACCACAGCACCGGTCCTGGCTTGGCAGCGCAATAAACCGGTCCCCTTCCACGCCCCGGACGAGCTGCACCGGTGCAGATCCCGCCTGCATTCCGTTGACCAGGTGACACGAGTTTTGAAGCGCCACTAGAGCCCCCGTTCCCTGGAAACGGAGCGGCACCGGAAGCCGCAGCAGGAGCTCGGCAAAGTCCACCACCTGCTGCGACCAGTGGGCGGCCTTCGCGGCCCATGTGGGATCATCACCGAGTAGGCGCCCATACTCCCGCATCATTGCGCCGCATCCGCCGGAATGCGAGACGATGAGCGTTTCCGGCGGCAGCGAGCGCTCAAACCGGGCCACGGCTGCACGGGCCAGATCGATAGCCTCGTCGTAGGCTCCGGTGTGGAGATGCAGGGCGCCGCAGCAACCCTCTTCCCCGTCGCCCGGGAGGATGCGGGCACCCGCCGCCGTCAGGAGCAGCCGCGCGTCCCGGTTTGCCTGCGGATACACCGCATCCATAACACACGTGTCCACGAAGTAGACCGGCACCACTCCGGTTCCCCTGGCGGCGGGGGGGTCGACCCGCGCGGGGCGGACTTCAACCGCCGGCAGCATGTCCGTCAGCACCCTGGCCGACCGGGGCATAGGCAGCGCACGGGCCAGGCGCCCGACCCTGACGGCCGACCGGAACCAGCGGCGGCGGGTCACCAGACCCAAAAGCGGCCCAGCCGCCATCGTGTGAACGACGTAACGCCGTGATTGGCGACGCAGGTCACGGCGCGCATGTTCCAGCACGACCCCGTAATGCACGCCGGAGGGGCATGCGCTCTCGCAGGCCCGGCAGCCAATGCACTGAGCCAGGGCATCCGCCAGTCCTGTCCCCGGGCTAAGCTCGCCCCGCCACGCGGCCTCTGCCAGTGAGAGGCGGCCGCGCGGCGAGTGCATCTCCAGTCCGGTCTCCTGATAGGTGGGACACGCCGGCAGGCAGAATCCGCACTTATTGCAGTGCTCCAGTTCCCGGACCGCCTCGGCCGGAAGTTTCAGGCTCATCTGCCGTCCCCTCCTTGAAACACCCGAAACACCCGAAACACCCCGTCCGGGTCAAATACCCGCCTCACACCCTCCTGGAGCGTGGCGGTCACCGGATCGGGCCCATCGCCACCGGCGGAATCCGTTTGGCCCAGCACCGCCCCCGACCGCGGCCACCAGCAGGTGAAGGGCGCTTCAGGGCCTAAGCCCAGATCGCGGCGCCTGATCCGGAAACCGGCTTCGAGGGCGTCTCGGATGCTGCGCGCTATCTCGGCGCGCGGATCCTCGATGCGCTTTCCCCAGGCCGTTCCGGGATCTCGCTCCCAGGCCGTGACCAGCGTGCCTGGGCGGCCGATGACGGCGGCGGGCCGCCAGAAACTGCTCGACAGGCTGGCCCACGCCTGGACGGTCAGCTCGCCTCCTGTCACGGCCAGCGCCTTCCAGTGAAGCGAATTGCGGGGACGCAGGCGCAGATCGGCGCCGCAGATGATGCCAAGCTGCCCCCGGCTTCCCACAAAGAGCCTGGGCACGTCGTACCCGGCTACGTTCTTGATGACGGGCCTCCCAAAGCGCAGATAGCGGCCCCGGCCATCCACGGTCTGCAGACCGAGAACCTGGTCTCGCACCGGCCCCGGCCCCGCCTCCCTCAACGCCGGCAGCCCCCCGGCTATGACGCCGCCCACGGTTTCGAGCGGGTCAAGGGCATCGACTGCCCACTCAAGGCCTAGCGGCTCTAGCGCGCGCTCCAGCTCGCCCACCGTGACGCCCGCTCCCACGCGCGCCGTGAGATTGGCGGCGTCGATGCTGATGTCAGTGAAGCCATCGCGGACCACGAGGAGCCGTCCCGCCGACGGCCGCGTCTGGATGCCAGAGCCAATCACGGCAACCGGCTCCCCGGCGGACCGTGCGGCGGCTACCGCATCGATCAGGCGTTTCACGGGCTCGGGAGGGGTCCGCGCCGAGATGTCTTCGGACTCGACATCCAGATCGTCGCCCGTCCAGATGGCCTTGCCGGGATTGAGCCGAAGCTCCGGGTCGAAGACGCGCTTGATCCCCTTCATCACGGCCAGTTCGGCGGGTGTAAACATGAGCGGCAGATGCTCGAGCTTGTCGATCCCCACCCCGTGTTCCCCGGTAATCGATCCGTCCCGCGACGCGGCCCTGGCCAGAATTTCACGGTCGGCAGCATGGAGGCGCTCGACCTCGTCCGGGTCGGCGGGGTCATAGGCGATAGACGGATGCAGGTTGCCGTCGCCCGCGTGGGCGACGGTGATGATGCGAAGGTGGAAGCGCTGCCCGATCTCCACGACGTCGGCCATCATGGCGGCGAGCAGCGGACGGGGCACGGTCACGTCCTGGACGAAGATGTGGGCGCTGGCCCGCGCGAGGGCGCCGTAGGCGGTGCGGCGTCCGAGCCACAGACGCTCAGCCTCCTCAGCCGTCGTGGCGCTGCGGAACGCCAGCCGGCCCGGCCCGTCGGTTGCGCCGTCGAGCGCATGGAGATGATCGGAAAGCTCGTCCGGCTGTCCCTCCACCTCCACCAGCAGCACCGCGTCGGCCTCTACCGGGTAGCCGGCATGAACGAACGGCTCCACGAGCTCCATCGTGTCCCGGTCCAACAGTTCCAGCGATGACGGGTCAAGGCGCGCGGCCACGATGGAAGCGACTGCCTCAAGCGCGGCGGAGACGCTCCGGTAGGCAATGAGAGCGGTGGCGGTGGCCGGCGGGCGCACGCGCAGTTCCACTTCCGCTGCCGTTCCGACCACGAGCGTTCCCTCCGAGCCGACAACCACCCCGAGCAGATCCAGCTCGCCCAGCGCGACGGGCCGGACGAGGCGGAGCGGGGTTCCGTCGACCAGGAAGCCGGACAGTGCGCGAACGTGACTGGTGGTGACCCCGTATTTCACGCAATGCGGACCGCCCGAGTTCTCCTGCACATTGCCGCCAATGGTGGAGATCCGGTGGCTTGAGGGATCGGGGGCAAAGAAAAGACCGTCTGCCTCCAGGACGCGCTGAAGGTCCGCGTTGACCATGCCGACCGGAACGCGCGCGTGCAGGTGCAGACGATCCACGGCCAAGGGACCCTTCAACCGCTGAAGCGCCAGCACCACGCCGCCCAACAGAGGCATAGTCCCGCCGGACAGATTGGTGCCCGCTCCACGAGCCAGGACTGGCACGTGGTCGGCCGCCGCCTCGCGCAGGATCATCCCAACCTGGTCGGACGTTTCCGGCACCACCACCAGCTGGGGCAGGTGACGCTCGCCGGTGGCGTCGTAACTGTAGGCCATGACCGCGCCGGGGTCGGCCAGGACCGCATCCGGTCCCAGGGACGTCGCCAGCCGGGTCCGAAGACCGTGCCACGCGGTTTGCGAGGCCGGACGTAGCCGTCCGACCATTCTGTTCAGCTCCGGGCGGGACAGCTGCCCGTACAGCGTCGGGGGCTCTGGATGTATGGCCATGCTCCCTCGCTTTCAGGTCCTAAAAGTCGAGAAGCGCCGCCTCCAGATGCATGGCCACCACCCAGTTGGGGGCATCCACCACTTCCTGGATCTTTAGATCCCCGGCGACACTGCAGAGCAGGTAGGCATCCACCGGAGACAGACGCGTCCGTCGTCCAATTTCTTCGATCATACCCTCTGTGGCGTCGCGCGCGGCGGTCATCAAGTCAGGTCCCACACCCATCGTGACGATGGCCGGACCGCGGCGATCCGACACGGGATGTGTCTCCAGCATGGGAAACTTAAGCGAACGATCTTTCACGAGATCGACGCGAAGGGTGACAGAGGCTGCCACCTCGACCGCCGTGCCGCACACTTCGCCGTCGCCCTGGCACGCGTGGCAGTCCCCGACCGACAGCAGGCCCCCGGCCACCTCCACCGGCAGGTACAGACGGGCACCCGGTGCGACGAACCGGGTGTCGAGATTACCGCCCACACGGCGCGGAGGGATGAGAGCGTGGGGTCCTGGTTCGGCCGGAGCCAGGCCGATCGTTCCCACGAAAGGCGATGTCGGCAAACGAACGCCGGTGTCCATGATGATAAATGAACCCGCGCGGTGAGCCAGCACCAGGTGCGGGTCCGGAAACTTGTCGGCGAGCAGGCCAAAACCCGGGATGTTGGCCGTCCATCCCCAACCGCCCACTTCGATATCGATGATGGTGACACGTATCACGTCGCCCGGCTCTGCCCCGTCAACTAGAATCGGGCCCGTGACCGGGTTCACACCGGCAAAGTCCAGGTGGACCAGATCGCGGCTGGTGCTGGTCCGCGACAGCTGGCCGCCGGAGGCATCATTCGTGTCAAGTTGAATGGTCGTGCCCGACGGCACCTGAAGCGCCGGCGGAATGGTCCGATCCCAGGCTCGATGGAAACGCTCCTTGTCCAAATGAAAGTCCATGCCACTCCTCCCGGAGGCCGGACTTCTTCTGAAGTGCCGCAATGTCCTCCATAATCCCTCTCATTTGCTCGGGAAGCCGTGGCTCCTTTACGCCTCTTGCCCCGCTTGGTAGCGTGGACGCGAAAGAAGGGCGTACATGGGCCGCGCGATCGTGGTGGGAGCGGGACTGGCCGGCTTGAAGACCGCCCTCGACCTCCAGGCGGAGGGCCTGGAGGTTCTCGTTCTGGAAGCGCGATCCCGGGTCGGCGGACGCGCATTTTCATTTGCGGATCCCGTCGACGGGACCATGCTGGACAACGGCCAGCACGTCATCCTCGGCTGCTGCACGGCCTTTCGACACCTCTTGGACGAGATGGATCTCCACGACGCGGTCCTGCTGCCGGCGACGCTCCACGTTCCCATTTACAAGAACGGCACATGGTCCACCCTGGGATCAATCCCGGCCGCCGGCCCCCTGCATCTTGCCGCCGGCATGCTGAAGTACCGGCACCTGCCGGTCCGTGGCCGCCTGACCGCCCTGAAGGCAGCCACCCGCTTTTCCCGCCCGGCCGAGGCGGGTGCGCGCAGCTTCTTCCACTGGCTCCAGGCTCAGGGCCAGCTGCCGGCCGAGATCGAGTCGCTCTGGAATCTGCTGACCGTGTCGGTGTTTAATGCGGACGCCCGCGAACTGGACGCGGGGGCCGCCATCCGCGGCTTCCGCTTCGGATTCCAGGGTGGTCCCGGGAATGCTGCGCTCGGGCTGTTCCAAAGGCCGCTGGGCGATGTCCCGGAAGCGGCGGCAGCCCGGCTCGCATCCCTCGGTGCCCAAGTGCGCCTCGGCACCCGGGTGAACGGCCTCCGCTTCGAGCGTGGACGCATCCAGGGTGTGACCCTCGCGAGCGGAGAGCAGATCCCGGCGGACGTGGTGGTGGCAGCAGTCCCTCCCGCGCGTCTGGCGCATCTTCTGGAGGGGCTTCCGGACGCCCAGGAACTGCAGGACGCCCTTCGACGATTCCCCGTCAATCCCATTCTCAATGTGTACCTGCGCTTTTCACGTCCTGTTATGGAGGAGACTGCCGTCGCGGCCGTATCAGGTCCCGTGCAGTTCGTCTTCAATCGGGGTGCGCTGCTTGGTCAAGACGCGGATCTGATTGCCCTGTCGCTGTCTGCAGCAGGGGAGTGGGTGGGACGTTCCCGGGACGAGATCATGAGCCGGCTGCTGCCAGAACTTCATGGCATCCTGCCCGGGACCAGGACGGCATCTCTGAAGCATGTCCGGCTCGTCTGGCAGCACGATGCCACGGTGGTGCTGACGCCTGCCACCGCCGGCCTGCGCCTCCCCCCGCAGACGCCCTGGGCGGGACTCACCCTCGCCGGCGACTGGACCGCCACCGACTGGCCCTGCAGTATGGAAAGTGCCGTGCGCAGCGGTACGGCGGCGGCTCAGGCCGCGCTGGCCTGACGGCGGAACTGCTCGTGGAGCGGCAGGCGTTTGCCGCTGGGGTCCCGAACTCTACGGCAGTCGAGCCGTGT
>JBMFXK010000115.1:0-8029 GCA_049964315.1 Clostridia bacterium
CGGCTCGCTCTTGAGGCGGCGGAGCGCGAAGCGGTTGACCGCGCGCTCCGGCTTGCGATCTAAGATGGCGGTCGTGCTCACCGCCGAAGAAGAGGCGATGCGGCAGGGCGAGCTGGGCCCGGCGCCGCGCTGGGCCATGGAGGTCCTGCTGCGGATGGCGGAGCTGACCGGCGCCGCGCGTTTCGTGCGCATCGCAAGCGCCCATGTGGACGGATGCCTCTATGAGGGTGATGCGGTGGTCGACTTCGTGGACCACCTGGTCGCCCTCGGTGCCCGGGTGTCGGTGCCGACCACGTTGAACGCCGTGTCGGTCGAACTGGCGCACTGGAAGGAGCGGGGGGTGTCTCCCGCCTTCGGCGAGAAGGCCGTCCAGATCGTGGATGGCTATCTCAGCATGGGGGCACGCCCCTCGTTTTCCTGCTCCCCCTATGCCATCGGTCATGTGCCGGGGCTGGGGCAGCACGTGGCCTGGGGGGAGTCCAACGCCATTGCCTATGCCAACTCGGTGCTGGGCGCCCGCACCGAACGCTACGGCGACTTCCTTGACATCCTCGCCGCCATCGCCGGACGGGTTCCGGATCAGGGACTGCACCGGACGGAGAACCGGCGCGGCGAGATGTTGTTCAGACTCGAGGATGACGTCAACCGGCACGATCCATCGCTCTATCCGCTGGTTGGATACGCCGTGGGGCTGCGCACGGCCGGCCGTATCCCGGTTATTGACGGGCTGCCCGAAGATGCCCGGCCCGACGATCTGAAGGCCCTCCTGGCTGCCGCCGCGTCATCGGGATCCGTTGCCCTGGCGCACCTCGTGGGCCTCACCCCGGAGGCGCCGGACATCGAGACCGCGTTTGCCGGCCGGCCGGCGGCGCCCGCCGTGCCACTGACGGCGGGCCTCCTCCGGGAAACGGCCCAGATCCTCACGACGGCGGGCCCCGGAGGGGTGGACGCGGTGGTGCTGGGAAGCCCGCACTTTTCCGTGGCCGAGTTCCGGGAGACCGCTCTGTTGGTGCGGGGTGCCACCGCCGCACCGGGAGTGCGGGTCATGATCACAACCAGCCAGTTCATGTACGACCTGGCCGAACGCGAGGGACTGCTTGAACCCCTGCGAGCGTTTGGAGCCGACATCATCTGCGACACGTGCGTGCTGCTGTCTCCGATCCTTCCGGACTCGGTGCGCACGGTCATGACCAACTCCGGAAAATATGCTCACTACATCCCCTCTCTCCTCGGCCGGAATGTGGTCTTCGGATCGCTGTCGCAGTGCATCGAAGCGGCCCGCAGCGGGCACGTCTCACCAGACGAAAGCCGGTGGTCCTCATGACAGTGAGCGCCCGGGCCGTGATCAAGGGCGAAGTGCCGCCCGTTCCGGTCGTGTTCACGACCGAAGCGCTCTCTCTCTGGGGCGGTTTCGATCCCGACACAGGCACCGTGACCGACACGCATCATCCGCTGTGCGGGACGCGCCTGGCCGGGAGTATCTTCGTGCTTCCGGCGGGGCGGGGCTCGAGCACTTCGTCGGCGATCCTACTGGAGGCGGTGCGGCAGCAGACGGCACCCGCCGCCTTTGCCTTCCGGCGTCTTGATCCTGTGTTCGCCGTCGGCTCGCTGGTCGCCGAAAAGCTTTATGGACGCCCGGTGCCGATGCTGGTCGTGGACGACGACCAGACGTTCGCCTCGCTGTCGGGCGCCGCGCGCGCCAGCATCACCGCCGAGGGCTGTCTCGTCGTCCATGCTCACGCCTGAAAGGAGTCCGATGCGCTACCTGTCGGGAAGCCTCATTCGCGAGCACATCACCGTTGGGGATCTGGTCCCGGTGGTTGACGACGGGCTTCGGGCCATCCACGCGTCCGGGTCGTCGCACCCCCTGCGGCTCACGTTGCCCGTTGGTGAGCGCGGAACCGTGCTTCTGATGCCCGCCTACCTGGCTCCCTTGTCGGCCCTGGCAGCCAAATACGTCGCCGTGTTTCCCGGCAATGCAGCAAGCGGCCGCCCCACCACACCCGGTGTACTGGTGTACGCCGACGCAGACACGGGCGAGCCGCTGGCGTTGATGGACGGCGGCGTGGTGACGCAGCTCCGGACGGGTGCGGTGGTGACGCTGGCCACCGACCGGCTGGCCAGGAGAAACGCCAGCCATCTTGCCATCATTGGCGCAGGTGTGCAGGCGCTCGGGATATCGGAGGGCATCATGCAGATGCGGCCCATCAAACACCTCCGAGTCTACGCGCGCAACCCGGCCCACCGCCAGCGGTTCTTGTCGGCCCTGCAAACCCGCCTCGCCCAGATTGGTGTGCCATGTCCGGCCGACTTGAGCGCGGCGCCGACCCCGGAAGCGGCCGTCGAGGGCATGGACATCGTCGTGCTGGCGACGACGTCCCGCACCCCAGTGGTGCGTCCGGACGCCATCTCTGCCGACGCGCATGTGAACGGCGTCGGTGCTTTTCAGCCAGACATGGTTGAGATTCCTCCCGGACTTTTTGCCCGGGCTGCGCGCGTGGTGGTGGAGTCGCGCGAGGCCGCGCTCCATGAGGCGGGCGACTTGATGGAGGCGGCCCGGGCCGGACATGTTCAGGAAGACCGTCTGGAGGTGCTGGCGGAATGCCGGCCGGACGGGTGGGAGGGCGGTCTCAGCATCTTCAAGTCGGTGGGAGTGGCGGCGCTTGACGCCGCCGTCGCCCGGTTTCTGCACCAGCGGCTGGAGAGGGCCGGCCTGGAGCTTCCGGAGTGAGCCCGTCGCCCCGTGTGCTGGTCATCGGCGCGGGGGTGATCGGGGCGGCCGTCACCTACTATCTCCAGTCAGCCGGTGCCCGGGTGACGCTCGTCGACCGGGGCGACGTGGGCGGGGGCACGTCGTCCCGGTCGGACGGGAATGTCCTGGCCATCGACAAGGAGCCCGGCTATGACGGGATTCTCGCGCTCGAAAGTCAGCGACTCCTGGCGGACCTGGCTGCCAGCCTGGGTCCGTTCGAATACCGGGCCCCCGGAAGCTACCTGGTCTTGGACTCCGCAGACGAACTCGCAGCGGCTGAGAGCTGGGTGGAACGGGAGCGCGCGTTTGGGCTTCCCATCCGCTTCCTCGACCGCAAGGCGGTGCACGACGAGCTCCCAGACCTGGCTCCAGACGTCCCCGGCGGACTTTACTGTGCATCGGATGCCACACTCAATCCCCTGCTCTATACCCGTCGGATGGTGCAGAGAGCGCGCGCGCAGGGGGCACTGATCCGGCCGCACACGCCGGTCCGCCTCCGGCTGCAAGGAAGCCGCGTGACGGGGGCGCTCACCGAAAACGGCGAACGGCTTGATGCAGACATGACCGTCGTGGCGGCCGGTGTGTGGACGCCGGCACTCACCGAGCCTCTGGCACTGCCGGTCCCCATCCGCCCCCGTAAGGGCACCCTCCTCGTCGGCGCTCGGGGACCGCTGCACGGAACGGCCAAGGTTATGGAATTCGGATACCTCATGAGCAAGTTTGGCCGCGAGCGCACGGTCCCCAGAGACATCGAACAATACGGTGTCGCCCTGGTGTACGAGCCGACCGCGTCTCAGAACTTTCTCCTCGGCAGCTCCCGCGAGTTCGTGGGCGAGGACGTCACCCCTCGGGAGCCCGTCATGTCACTTATCGCCCGCCGCGCCCTCCGGTTCTACCCCGGTATGGCCCAGAGTCTCTTCATCCGTGCATACGCGGGACTCCGGCCCTGGACGCCTGACCACTTCCCGCTCGTCGGCTGCGTGGCGGAGGTGCCCGGCCTCGCGCTGGCCGCCGGACATGAGGGCGACGGCATCGGCCTGGCGGCGGTGACGGGACGTCTCCTGGCCGACCTGATCCTCGACCGCAAACCGGTGGTGGATCCGGGCCCGCTCGATCCGGCCAGGTTTCGCACCACCCCGTAAGGGGATTCAAGCTCTTTTGGGATGACAGGAGGCGTAATGCAGTGAGCCCGGAGGATATGGGCCGCAACGTCATCATCTGCCGCTGTGAGCGCGTCACGCTCGGGGATCTGGAGCAGGCCCGCCGCGATTTTGCCGTCACGTCAGGCCGCGAGCTTAAACTCTCCACCCGTGCCTCGATGGGCATCTGCCAGGGCCGGGTGTGCCGGAGTGCCCTGGAAGCACTGTATCGGGAGTGGTTTCCACCCGACCGGGACCTGTCTCTTCCCCGCGCCCCGGCCCGGGCCGTCCCGTTTTCGGTGCTGGGAGAGAGTCGTCATGAGTGAAACGGGGGCCATGGTGTCGTTTACGTTTGACGGCCGGCCATATCGGGGGCGGAAGGGGACGCCGGTCGGCATCGCCCTGTACGCCGAGGGGGTGAAGGCCCTCGGCGCCAACGAAGTGGACGGTGCGCCGCGTGGGCTCTACTGCCTGATCGGCCAGTGCTTCGAGTGCCGGGTTCTGGTTAACGGATCCGAGGTGGAGCGAGCCTGCCTCCTGCCCCTCGAAGCCGGCATGTCCCTGCAGCCGGTGAGGGCTGACGCGCCGCTTCCGACTCACCCCGGGGTGGGCCCCGGATGACTGAGGTGCTGGACGCGGCCATTGTGGGAGCCGGGCCGGCAGGGCTTGCCGCCGCGCTGGAGATTGCGTCGCGCGGCTTTCGCGTGACGGTGTTTGACGAGTATCCCATCGCCGGAGGACGGCTCCTAGGCCAGCACTACCGCATCGGCCGCAGGGAGTGGAATGGCCGCGAGGTGGCCGGCCATCTCCTCCAGTCGCTCTCGGAACACCCGACGGCCGCGGTGTCCACGCGCACGACCGTGTACGAGATCGTCCCCGACCAGCAGGATTCATTTCTTGTCCGCACGCACCCGCACGGCGATGTGCGGACCCGACGGGTGCTTGTCGCCACCGGCGCATCAGAGCGCCCGGTTCCCGTGCCGGGCTGGACGCTTCCCGGCGTCATGACGGTAGGGGGCGCCCAGGTGCTGTCCATCGTTCACGGCGTGCGGCCCGGGCGCCGCGGTCTCATCATCGGCAGCGGCGTTCTCTCATTCGCGATCGCGGAGGAGCTGACGGCAGCGGGCGTGGAGCAACTCGGTATCGTGATGGCGCCTTCGCATCCTGCCACGCGGCACCTCGGCCCGGTAACGTCGCAATGGGCCGCGCTTCACGTACTGCGCGCAGCATCCCCGCCGCTCCTTCGACCCTTCGTCGGGATGATGCACCGCCCGCGGGCCCGTCAGCTTCTTTTGCGCCTCTACCCATCAGGAGGGGTCCCCCTGGGCCGCGCGCGGATCTATCTTGATCAGGCAGCCGTACGGATTCTCGGTGACAAGGCGGTGGAGGCGGTGGAACTTCGGCGCCTGCGGCCGGACGGTTCGCCCGGTCAGACAAGCCGGGTGGTTCCGGCTGACTTCGTGCTGCTGTCGGGCGGGCTGTCGCCGGTGACGGAACTCCTCTATCCCCTGGGTGTCGACATGGCCGAGGAAGCCGCCTTAGGCGGTTCGGTGCCAATCCTCTCATCGCACGGAGCAACATCCCTTCCCGGCGTATTCGTCGCAGGCAACGCCGGCGGCGTCGAGAGCGGCGCGGTCGCCCTGCAGCAGGGCCGGGTGACAGGCCTTGCCATTGTGCACGGGCTCGGCCCCGAGTGCCGGTCTGTGGACGAGGCGCTAGCAGCCGCGGAGGCTCAGCTGGCGCGCGAACGGGCAGAGAGTCCTTTCGAGTTCATGCCGGGAGCGCGCGAGGCCGTGGCGCGGCGGCAGGCAGCCCGGCCCGGTGGCCGGGGTCCGGCGTCCTAGGCGTCCCGACCTTTTTAAGCAAGGAGACGATCGTGCGCTTCAACCACGTCATCCGAACCATCGAGACTCACACCGGGGGAAATCCCACCCGGACGGTCATTTCAGGCGCCCCCAAGCTTCCAGGCGCCACCATGATGGAGAAAATGGAGGCCATGCGCGAACATGCCGATTGGATTCGCACCGTGCTCACGCATGAGCCCCGCGGGATGAGCGTCATGTCCGGTGCCCTGCTGACCGAGCCCGTCAGTCCCGATGCGGATTACGGCGTCATCTACTTTGAGGTGGGCGGCTACCTGCCGATGTGCGGCCATGACACTATCGGCCTCGTCACCGCGCTGGTCGAGACCGGCCAGGTTCGGGCGGTGGAGCCCGAGACGGTCATCGTGCTGGACACACCCGCCGGGGTCGTGCGCACCGTGGCCGCCGTGGAGGACGGGTGGGTGCGGGAGGTGCGATTCGACAACGTCCCGGCCTTCGTCCTGGCCCGGGACGCCAGCGTGCCCGTAGAAGGCCTTGGTTCAGTCACGCTCGATATCGCCTGGGGCGGAAACTTCTACGGCATCGTGGACGCCCGAACCGTCGGGGTGATCCTGGACATGGATCATGCGGCTCTGGCCGTCGACGCGGCGCGGCGGATCCGTGCGGCCGTCGACGCCCGCATTCCGGTCGTGCATCCTGAGTTTCCAAACGTGCGGGGGCTTACGCACATCGAGTTCTTTGGTCCCCCCAACAGCCCCGAGGCGGACGTCAAGAACCTGGTCATCGTCCCACCGGGCGGGGTGGACCGCTCTCCCTGCGGTACCGGCACGGCGGCCAAGACGGCCGTGCGGGTCCTTCGCGGCGAGATGACCTGGGGGGACACATTCCGACATGAGAGTGTGACCGGGGCCATTTTCACCGCGACAGCGCTGGAGGCGGTGTCTGTGGGTCCATTTCCCGGGGTGAGGGCGCGCATCGGCGGAAGTGCGCGCCTGCATGGGGACTCGACCTTCGCGGTGGAGCCGGGGGATCCCCTGTGGCAGGGTTTCCTCATCGGCTGACGGGCGCCCACCGGTCCATTGACGCCTCTTATCCCTCGTTTTAGTGTCAGGCTATGGACAACAACACACTGCGAATAACCGATGCGCATAAGGCTGCAGCTGCCCGCATCCTGGAGAGCGCGCTGCACAGCCACGCTGCCTGGGAGCGCACCGCGTTATGGACCGATACCTTTGGCCCGCGATTGTCGGGTTCGGACGCGCTGGAGCGCGCCATCGACTGGGCGCTGGACGAATTGAAGCAAGACGGATTCGAGAACGTTCACGGCGAGCCCGTGATGGTGCCGCACTGGGTCCGCGGCGCCGAGTCCGCCACCCTCATCAAGCCCCGCGAGGCCAATCTCGTCATGCTGGGCCTTGGCGGCAGCGTGGGCACGCCGTCGGAGGGGATCACCGCACCCGTGCTGGTGGTGACCTCATTCGACGAGCTGGAACAGCGAGCTGCCGAGGCACAGGGCAAGATCGTCCTGTTTGACGTCCCCTTCGAGAGTTACGGCAAGACGGTCCGGTACCGGGCGGTCGGGCCGGTGGCGGCTGCCAGGGTAGGCGCCGTGGCCTGCCTTATTCGCACGGTCGGCACCGGAACCATCCGCAGTCCGCATACGGGCGGCCTGCGCTACGACGAGTCGGAGACCAAGATACCCGCCGCCGCGCTGTCGATCGAGGACGCCATGCTGCTCCACCGTTTCGCCGACCGCGGCGTCGAGGTGGTGGTCCGTCTGAAGATGGAGGCACGCACACTGCCGGACGCTCCCTCGCGCAACATCGTGGCAGACCTGCCAGGCTCCGAGACGCCTGAAGAGGTCGTGGTTCTGGGGGGCCACATTGACTCCTGGGATGTGGGTCAGGGGGCCATGGACGACGCCGGCGGCTTCATCGCCGCCTGGGAAGCCGTCAACGTGATCCGCCGGCTCGGGCTGAGGCCGCGCCGCACCCTGAGGGTGGTGGGCTGGACCAACGAAGAGAACGGGCTCCGGGGCGGTATCGGTTATCGCGATGCACACGAGCACGAGATTGACCGGCACGTGATGGCTATCGAGTCGGATGCGGGCTTCTTTCGGCCGACGGAGTTCTCGTTCACGGGTCAGCCCGAATCGTTTCCCGTCATCCAGGCCATCGCCGAATTTCTCACCCCGGCGGGACCGTTCTCCGTGGCTGAGGGCGGTACAGGCGCCGACATCAGCCCACTCATGCACCGCGGGGTCCCCACTCTCTCCCTGAACTCCGACTGGCAGCGCTACATGCTCTACCACCACT
>JBMFXK010000116.1:0-8028 GCA_049964315.1 Clostridia bacterium
CCAGCGGCGGCACGGTGCAGGGCTCGTCGCATCCCATCGTGGAAGGAGCCGGTCCGTGGACCGCCTGTTCTCCGGGCTTGCCCGCTTCGTCGTGCGCCACAGGCTGCTCGTCATCGTCGTCTGGATCGGCATCGCCGTGGCGGCGGAGGGCGGCCTGGTGGTTCCGGTGGTGCGAGATGCGGACCGTCGCACGTTCTATGAAATTGAGGCGGAGATTGCCCGCCTGGCGGAAAAGGCCCGGACCAACTCGCTGGCGCTGACCGATCTGCAGGATGGCACCTTCACCATCACCAACGGCGGTGTGTTCGGGTCCATGTTCTCAACGCCCATCTTGAACGGACGCGAAGTGGCTATCCTGGGTATGCACACCATCCAGCAGCGCCCCATGGCGGTGGAGGGCGAGGTCCAGATTCGGCCGATGATGTACCTGGCCCTCTCTTACGATCACCGTATCGTGGATGGCGCGGAGGCGGTCCGATTCCTGGTCACCATCAAACAGCTGGTGGAGAACCCGGAGCAGCTTCTGCTCGAAGGGTAGCATGCGCTGGCTGGTGAAGCTCCAGGACATCACCCGCGAAGCGGTGGACGCCGTCGTCAACGCGGCCAACAGCCGCCTCCTGGGCGGCGGTGGCGTGGACGGCGCCATCCATCGTGCGGCCGGTCCCGGCCTGGTCCGTGCGCTGCAACAGTATCCCGGCTGTCCCGCCGGTCAAGCGGTGGTGACGCCGGGATTTGCGCTGCCGGCCCGCCATATCATCCATACCGTGGGGCCCGTGTGGCGGGGCGGCGGCGGTGGTGAGGCCGCCGTGCTCCGCCAGGCTTATCTGAGCGCCCTGCGGCGAGCCGTGGAGCTCGGGGCCCGTACGGTCGCGTTTCCGGCCATCAGCACTGGTGTTTACGGGTACCCGCTGCGCGAGGCGCTCACAGTAGCGGCGGAGGCCCTTGCCGCCGGAGCGAAACTTCAGGGCGCACCCGAGGCGGTGCGCCTCATCGCCTACACCAGAGTGGTCGAAGAGACCTGGCTCTCCGTGCTGGGGACCGCCACCGGAGAGTGGCCGGCGTTCTGAGCGCGGCCTGGAGTACAAACGAGCTTGCGCAGCGGCCGGGGAAACCACGCCCGCCCGGCGCGTAGTCTGGTATCGCTCCGGAACGAGGCGGCGGCCATCCCGGTGACTCAGACGGGGGTCTCCGCGACTCAGCACGAGTTCTACGAGGCCTCGGAGAGTTCCTCTGGCGGCGACGGGCGGTCGTAAAGCGCATAAAGGAGCCCGCCGGCGAGGGTGACCGGGCCCCGGACGGCAAAGATGGGGCCGTGTCCGAAAGACGAGGCGAGAGCGACGTCGGCGAGCGGTCCGAGCGTCCGTTCCGCCAAGCTGGCCATACTCACCACTCCCTGTGCGAGCCTTTGCGCGCTGTCGCAGTATGCACATCCGCCGCGGCTCTAGCGGCGGGCCGCACCAGCATCTCCCCGCCGTCGAGCAGACCCTTGCCGCTATGTACTGGCAGCCAGCGGAGTCGGTAAGCTTCGGAGAGAGCCGCTGCCGCTGTACAGGGCGTCCTGTGGACGGTCAACGGCCTTCTTATCGTCTTTGGCCAGCCGCTCATGCAACGGCTGGTGGAGAAGCTGCCGCGGTCAAGGCGCAGCGGCTTATCGAAAGCCTCTTCTTCCTGTTTGGTGTCGCCCTGCAGGCGGCCGCCTGCACCGACCCGGCCTACCAGAACCATCGCGGGAGAGTGAGATGGATCCAGATTTGGGGCAGACACACCCCGTCGGCCACGGGTCGAGATGTCAGGGAGCGCCGCCGGCGAGTCCCAGGCCAAACTGTGCGGGCGGCGCTATCCGTCTTGGATGGGGCCAGGCACCGTCCACCGGGCCGTCGCGTGGGGAGGGTGGCAGATCTCAGCGCTCAGGTTGGGCAGATTGGCGCACGTTCGGGATGGCAAAGTACCCGATCGACACCAGGACACACAGGACGCCAAACGCATAGAAGCCGAGGCGCTGAGCGGGCTGGACCAGTGCGTAGCCGGACAGGAACAGGATGAATGCCATCATCGCCAGGCTCGAAATCGGCTGGCCGAATGCCAGCGACGAAATGTGCACCGAGTGTCCGGCACGGCGGCGGCGCCAGGATAGGAACGCCCACAGAATCAGGAACCAGTTGAGGAAGGTCAGGAAGCTGGCCGCGCTGATGAGAAACGCATAAACATTTGCGGGCAGCAGGTAGGAGACGAGAATCGTCGCTCCTACTCCGCCGGTGGTTACGGCCAGTGCTCCGGTGGGCACCCCCCGGCGGGTGGCAGCCAGCACGAACTGGGGCCCCTGGCGCGCCTCCCCCAGCCCCCACAGAATCCGGTTGGCGGCAAACACCGCCCCTGCCATGACGCTGAAGGATGCGATGAGGATGACCAGATTGAAGACGTCAGCGAAGGCCGGCAGTCCTGCCCGCTGCAGGGCGACGACGAAGGGACTGGTGGAGAGGCCCATCTGGCGCCAGGGGATCACCCACAGCAGCAGGCCGATGGACGCGAGGTAGAGCACCGTCAAGACCACGACCGTCATCCAGGCCGCCTTCGACACATCCCGGGGATGCCGCATCTCACTCGCTGCGGTGGAAAACACGCCCACACCCGCGTAGGCAAAGATGACGATGAGCATGGACTGAAAAAGCCCGCTGGCACCTGTGGGGAAAAGCCGTCCCGACCATGGCGCGGCGAGGTGCCGGCCGGCGAGGGCGGCGTCATGGGCGGGAAACAGCAGCAGGTACGCCAGGAACACGATAAACCCCGCCAGTGCGGCAATCTTCATCACGCTCATGAGCGACTCCGCACGGCCGAAGTTCTTGACCCCCAATGCATTGATTGCCAGCACGATGGCCGCATAGATCACCGTCAGTACCCATAAGGGCACGAAGGGGATCCACAGGTGGGAGAAGATCGACATCGCCACCGACTCGCTGGCGATGGTCAGGATACTGGCGATGTAATACGTCCACCCCTCCAGAAATCCAGCGTACGGCCCGATGTACTGCTTGGCGTAGGTCATGAAGGCTCCGGGCTCCGGGTGATCAACCGCGAGTGAGCTGAGTGCGCCAATCACCTGCGCGTTGACCACCGCCCCCAGCAGGAATGCGAGCAGCACCGCGGGCCCGGCCGTACGGATCGGCAGGCCCGACCCTAAGAAGAAACCGGCCCCGATAATGCCGCCGACGCCGATGAGCGTGAGGCCCGGCACACCCAAGGTTCCTCCAGGCCCATTACTCCGCGCCGCATGGCGCGCTCCGGCAACGGGAGCGGCTTCTCCGGCCGCCTTGAGGGGGTGTCGTGGCGTGCGCAGCATGGTCAAGCCCTCCCATCCGTCTTGAATCCAGCCTTGTACGGAGGAAGGCAACTCATGCGTCAGCCGTAAAAGACCAATGGGGGCCAGCGTGTCGAAGTAGAGATGGCGGGGCTGGCGTGAAGACGATGGGCTGTGGGAGGCCTGCAGTCCGCGCCCGACTACAGACTGCGGCCTATCGCCGGGCGGGAAGCGCGAGTGCCCGGTACTCCGTCGTACAGCCAGTACACGACCCCGGCCAGCAAGAAGATCGCCGCCATGATGAGAAAGAGCTCGGGGCGCGAGACCAGAGAGAAGAGGAAGCCGCCCAAAAGCGGACCGACCATGCGCCCGGCCGAACCGGCCATGCTGACGAGTCCCTGGACGGTCCCCCGCCGGGCCTCGTCGGCGTAGGCATTGGCCGCCGCAGGAACGCCCGGCCACACCAGCATCTCACCGGTCGTGCACAGCGCCATCGCCGCCACGTAGGCCGGGTAGGCGCGTGCGATGACCAGCAGGATGAAACCCAGCAGGAAGAAGGTGTTGCCAATCAGGATTTGCGACTTCAAGGCCGGGAAGCGCCGTGACACCCACGCCACCATCGGCTGCCCGGCGAGAATGAGGGCCCCATTAATGGACCACAGCACGCTGTAGAGAGGCAGTGGGATTCCCTCACCGGTCATGTAGCTCGGCAGGGTGGCGCTCCACTGCACATACGCGCTGGAATCCATCATCATGCCGAGCGCCAGCAGGAGGACCGGCCAGCCCACCAGCAGCCAGGACGTCGGCGCGCGCCCTGACGAAGGAGGCGTCGGGCGACGTCTTTCCCGGGTCCAGGCCGGGCCGCGATACCCGAACAGGATCAGCAGAAAGAAGCCCAGCAACAATACCGCGGCGGTCAGGAAGGTCAGGCGAAACCCGATGCTGGCGACGAGGCCGCCGAGCACGGAGCCCACTGCCACACCGGCATTCTGCGCCACGTAGATGGCATTGAACGCCTGACGACCGCCTGCGGGCCAGAGATGGGCGGCCAGCGCGTTCAAGATGGGGTAGGCCACACCAACCGACAGTCCCACCAGGCAGACGGCCACCCCATATACGATCAGCGTCCCGTGCAGCGCCACCGCCAGCAGCAGCACGGTTGCGACACCGATGGCGCCCAAGAGGGGCGTGCGCGGTCCGCGGCGGTCGTACAGCATTCCACCCCACAGCGAGCCCACGAGTCCGGCGGCTGCCTGAAGGGTCAGGATGACGCCAACCACGGGCATCGGCTGGTGCAGCACCTGATGTACGTAAATGGCGGTCAGCGGCCATAGAAAGGCCAGACCGAGACTGTTTAGAGCGCATCCCAGAGCAAGCAGCAGGAGGGGCCGGGGTAGCTGGCGCATACCTCCATCATAACAACGGTCTGACAACGGAAACGTTCCAACCGCTCCCAGGCCGCAGGTCACCAGTCAGCGCGCCCAGTATCCCTTCGACATCGTCACTTAATTCACGGCAAAAATAGATTGACGATATCGTACTATCTGTGTATGTTGGCGATCGGAGGTGACAGGATGGCAGACGGGGAAACGTCCATCGACCTCGTGCTGGACCACCTGAAACACCTGTTTCTGGCCATGCATGAGCGGCGGACCGCTGACTGGATCGATGGCGATCTGACCCTGGCACAGCTGCGCGCCCTGTTTGTGATCGCCCGACACCCCGACGGTTCGGTCGGGAAAGTCGGCAGGGCTCTGGGCATCGGTCTGCCGGCCGCCAGTCATATTGTGGAGCGCCTCGTGCAGGCGGGCCTCGTGGAGCGGCATCCTCATCCCAGCGACCGGCGCGTGAGCCTCGTGGGCATGGCACCGGCGGGGCGAGAGCTGCTGGAACGGGCGGAAACGTTTGGCCCGCGCTTAGTGCGGGATTGGCTTATGGATCTCGATCACGACGAACTGGCCGCGCTGGAATCGGGTCTGGCGGCGGTCGTGCGTGCGATTGAGCGCTCGCACGGGCCGTCCGAGAGAAGAGAAGGAGCATCGCAGTGACCGCACGCACCGCATCACCGGCCAAGGCCCGGAACAATGTCATCGACCCCTCACGGGGCCTGCGCGACCAGGTCAGTTCCCGTCAGCTGGTGATGATCCTGATTGGCGTCATGCTGGGCATGCTGCTGTCGGCGGTCGACCAGACGGTTGTGGGAACGGCCATGCCGCGCATCATTGCGGACCTGCACGGGCTCACGGAATACGCGTGGGTGACCACCAGCTACCTTTTGGCGTCGACGGTCATGGTACCCATTTACGGCAAACTGTCTGATGTCTACGGACGCAAACCCTTCTTCATGCTCGGGATGGCCATCTTCCTGGCCGGCTCGGCTCTGTCGGGCACCTCCCAGAATATGACCCAGCTCATCCTTTACCGCGGCATCCAGGGACTCGGGGCGGGCGCCATGATGCCCATCGTGCTGGCCATCATCGGCGACATCTTCCCACCGGCCGAGCGAGGCAAATGGCAGGGACTGATGATGGCGGTGTTCGGCCTTGCCAGCATCATCGGGCCATGGGCCGGCGGCGCCATCACGGATTCATGGGGCTGGCGGTGGGTGTTCTACGTGAACATGCCGCTTGGCATCCTGGCCCTCGCGTTCTGCGCCGTGGCGCTGCCGTCCATCTACCAGCGCTCCAACCACACGATCGACTACCCAGGCTCCGCCATCCTGGTGGTGGCGGCCGTGCCCATGCTGCTGGGGTTCTCCTGGGCCGGCAACCAGTACACCTGGACCTCATGGCAGGTGCTGAGCGCCTTCGCGGTGTCCGCCGTCGCCTGGGTGGTCTTCTTTATCTGGGAGGCTCGCACCAAAGAGCCGATCCTGGCCCCGAGGCTGTTCAAAAACGGCATCTTTACCATCAGTGTGGTGACCTCGTTCTTCGTCTCCCTGGGGATGTTCGGCGCCATCATGTACATTCCGTTGTTCATGCAGGCCGTCATCGGCGACTCGGCCAGCAACTCCGGCATCGTGCTGACCCCGATGATGCTGGGCTTCATGGCGTCCAGCGTGATCGGCGGGCAGATCATGTCCCGCACCGGCAAGTACCGCGTGCTGTCCATCGTGAGTCTGGCGGTGGCGGTGTTTGGCATGTTCCTGCTGGGACGCATGGGCGTGGACGCGACCAATGCGCTGGTCATCCGCGACATGGTCATCACCGGGCTGGGCATGGGGACCATGATGAGCCTGTTCACCATCGTGGTGCAGAACGCGTTCCCGTTTCAGGAAATGGGCGTGGTGACGGCCGCCCTCCAGTTCTTCCGCTCCATCGGTGGCACCGTGGGCATCGCGGTCCTGGGATCGCTGCTGACGAGCCGTTTCACGCATGAGCTGCCGAAGCACATTCCCACCGCGGTATCCCGTGCGCTTCCGCCCAGCGCGGTCCACAGCATCGCCAACCCGTCCGTGCTGCTGAGTCCCGGCGCGTTCTCACAGATGGCGCACGTGTTTGCCCGCTTCGGCCCCGCCGGCATCCAGATGGCCCATGCTCTCATCCTGGGCGTGAGGACGTCTCTCGCGCTGGCGACCCAGGAGGTTTTCATTGCGGGCTCATTGCTGCTGGCCGTGGCCTTCGTGATGTCCTGGTTCCTCCGGGAGATCCCGCTGCGGCGGCACTCCGGGCACTCGGCCTTCGACATGGAGGGACGGCCGCGGACCGAGAGTGTGACCGGTGACGAGCTCTACGGCCGTGTCGGCATAGCACTCGGGCTCCTGCTGCAGTCGGAGGCGGGGCAGGCATTGGCGGAGGATCCGGAGACCCTGGTGCGCATGCGGGCGCTGACGGCGCTCTTGCTCCAGCGCTATCTCGGCACGCCTCTTCCCGAGCTGCCTGCGGTCGAGGCGGGTGTCGGCGAGTAGCAGCCGGACCGCCCGACGCGCAAGGCGGCTTCAGGCTCGTATCGAAAAGGAACGTCGACAAGGAAACCGCCTGACCGCAGGCGGTTGCCGCCGTCGGCGCGGAAAAGCCGCCTTTGGCTTGCCGAAGCCGCTGCTCGGGGCGACAATGGCGCGAGTGGGAGGGGCGGGAGCTGCGGAGCGCACTCGAGTTTTTAGGCGTGATCCTCATTCTCATCGGAGCCTTGAATTTCACCATTCCGCAGGGCAACCGACGCGGGGGCCTCATCCTGATCGTCGCCGGTATCGTCATGCTGGGTATTGCCCTGACCACCCTCAGCCACCACTAAAGGGCCTCATGCGATAGCGCATTGCGCAAGGTGGCGGGCGCGAGACGCACATTCTTATGGCGCTGGTGATTAAGTGGGCCGCCGACTCGGGATGGGAGCCGTGACGTGCCGGAGCTCGTTGGCGGACCTGGGGCAGGTTCTCGTGTCTGCGGCCATCAGCACACAGCCAGCTCGAAGCGGAATGCACGCGCTGCGTTGTACCAGCGATAGGCGGGTTCGGGATCCGGTCCGCAGCTGGCGCTTCCGAGTCCGTGCTGGCCGACGTCGAGACGCCAGTGCACGACGGCCTCCGGCACCAGATCGTGCCGATGACGGGCCGCCTCCAGCTGCTCCACGCCGTAACGAGACAGGGTCCAGTCAAAGAGGGCTGCCGCGGTGGCCCGAAGATGGGGGCCCCCGGGGCGCGAAATCGCCAGCCAGCGGGTCCTGGTATGATTGCCATGGTCCTGGGGTCGGACGTAGGGGACATAGAGGTCGTCCACCGAGCGCGAGAAGGTCCC
>JBMFXK010000117.1:0-2244 GCA_049964315.1 Clostridia bacterium
CGCACCCGCACGTGGATACACCGTGGCTCATCCGACTCCGGTAAGCTTGAACTCATGGAGACATCACCCTCAACCAAAGACCGCCTGGCGCTGGTGACGGGCAGCGCTCGCGGCATCGGGCGTGCCGCAGCGGTGCGGCTGGCGCGGGATGGGTTTGACATCGTGGTGCATTTCCGCCGCGATGAGGCCGGTGCCCAGGAGACCGGACGTCTGGTCGAAAATGAGGGGCGCCGCGCCGTCATCGTGCGCGCGGACCTGGAATCGCCAGACGAGACCGCGGCGCTGGCCCAGATCGTCCAGCGGGACCCGCTGCCCCTGGGGGTTCTGGTGCTCTCGGCTGCAGCCACCGTCTTTAAAGCCGCGGACGCCATCCGCCCCCACCATCTGGAACGGACTTACCGGGTCGTGATCGGAGCCCTCCTGCAGCTGGTGCAGGCACTGGCGCCCTCCATGCCGCCAGGATCCAGCATCATCCCGATCTCCGGAACCGGCGCGACCCATGTCATCCCCCGCTATGCGCTGCTGGGCTCC
The DNA here is from genome assembly GCA_049964315.1 of Clostridia bacterium. Classification (GTDB taxonomy): domain Bacteria; phylum Bacillota; class Sulfobacillia; order Sulfobacillales; family JAIMBI01; genus JAKATP01. The sequence continues at coordinate 532 of JBMFXK010000117.1, forward strand.
GCCAAGGCGGCCCAGGAAGCGTGGGTCCGCTATCTGGCGGTGGAGCTTGCGCCCCGCGGCATCCGTGTCAACGGCATCACGCCAGGCATCATCGCCACCGACTCCACCCTGTTCTACATGCATGGCGAAGAGGGTCCCCTGATGGAGGAGGCGCGGCGGCTCTCGCCGGTCGGCCGGCCGGGACGGCCCGAGGATGTGGCTGGTGTCGTCTCGTTTCTGGCCTCACCGGACAGCGAGTTCCTGCGCGGTCAGGTGCTGGTGGTGGACGGTGGTCTCACGCTCGGCATGCCGGCCCTGTACCCGGACGCGGCCGATGCCGAGCCCGAGCGCCCGTGAGCGGCGAGATCTAGGTCGCCGCGATCCCGATCATGGCAAAGGCCAGCAGCCCGCCCCCCAGCGTGTCCCAGATCCAGTGACCGCCCGTGGCCACGGTCATGAAGGCAGTCACAGCCGCGACCGTGAGCGCGGCCCATTTCACGCGGCGCGGCAGCAGCACACCCGCGACAAACGTGGTGCGGAAGACATGTCCCGACGGGTAGCTCCCCGGAAACAAGTGATGGCCGGAGGCATGACGGGCATGCGGGAAGAGCCAGTGGAGGATGGGGGTCAGATTAGACGGCCCGAAGTTGAGGGCGGCGGCGAGCGTGTTCCAGAACGGAGGTGCCGGCACCTCAGGCGGCAGCGGGAGCGCGACAAAGTGCTTGAGGCCCACCTCGATGATGGAGCCCAGGAGCGCCGCGCCCATCACGGGCAGCGCCCGCCGCCGAAGACGCGGCACCCGGATTAAAGACACGACCAGGACGGCCAGGGTGACCGGCAGTCCGCCCAGGATCCAGACCAGATTCAGCCATCCCCATCGGAGCGCGAGGGGTCTGAGCGACCCGGCCACCGTGCGGTTGAGATGCATCACCACGGGTGTCCCGGCCACGAGTGCGCCCGCCAGGGTCAGCCCCAGGAGGATCAGGAGGATGACGAGATACGGACCCGCCCGCCCGCGACTCTTCATGCGAGGGTCGGAAACGCGATCGGACCGCGCACGGTTTCGTACCATGCCGCCGCCCCCAAAACCTCGCGTTCGGAACCGGGGCGGCCCACGATCTGCAGAGCGGTCGGAAGGCCGTCCGCCGTCCCCATCGGCACCGTCACGGCCGGCCAGCCCAGCACGTTCCAGGGAAGGGTATAGCGCACGAGCGTCTCCCAGAGATCGCGGCGGACTCCGGCGACGTCCACCGGATCTTCGCTCTCACCCGGCGCCGTCACCGGCACCGTCGGCAATATCACCAGTTCACCGGGCCGGATGCGCCGCAGCCAGGCGCGCCTCAGTTCATCACGCTCGCGGAGCACGTCGATGTACACGTGCGCGGGCAGGGACTGCCCCGCCAGCAGCCTCTCTCTCAGTCCCGGCTCGGCCAGCCGCGCACTGGCATCGCTCTCCAGCATCGGCTTGTGATAGAGATACGCCTCCGGGAGCCGCACGGCCCGGAAGAGACGGGTCCAGTGCTCAAACGGCTCCATGTCCAGCGGGCGGGACGTGGTCCCGGCCCCCTCGAAAATGCCGACGGCGATCTCAAACGCCTTCTGTACCCCGGGTGCCATCCACCCTTCCAGGTAGCCGGCAGGAATGCAGATGACCTCGGGACGGCGCGGAGCCGTCTCCGACTGGCTCCCGGTCAGGATGGCGTATAGCCGCGACACGTCCCGGGCCGATCGCGC